>NZ_JBFSTC010000022.1:0-59112 GCF_041466605.1 Vibrio sp. 10N.247.310.17
AGAGCCAGAGCCAGAGCCAGAGCCAGAGCCAGAGCCAGAGCCAGAGCCAGAGCCACAATTAACGACTAGTCATTATTCAAGCTACGCCGAAATACGCGCTGCAGAATTTGAAGTGCCGAATCTTGAGGATGTTCAGAAACTTCTGAGTCGTTTAGAAGCGACTAATGTTGTCGATGAGCTGAATCTAGATGAGTTGATGGATCGGAACACACAGCAAATTGCTCAGCAGGCAGACATGCAAATGTTTGACGCTGCAGTAGAGTCTGTTCAAGTGTCTGTAGACCCTGAAATTCAAGATTGGGATCTTCCAGAACCTGATTTATCAATTGCTGTAGAGCCACCTGTTGAATCGCAGCAAATTGAAGAGTTACAAGCTGAATCGCTGGAGACGGAGCAAGTAGAAGTTAAGGCTACTGAACCCGATCTTGAATCTCCTCAAATTGAGCCATTTACCGAACTTGAAACTCAAGCTGGTGGAGCCGGTCAGTTTACATCATGGGAAACGACGGCTAGAACTGAAGATTTTCAAGTGCTGTATTTTGATGTGAACGGTGTGACGTTTGCTGTGCCACTTGATGAGCTCGGGGGTATTCATCGCCTCGAAGAGTTAAGTCATATTATTGGCAAACCTGCTTGGTATTTGGGGTTGCAAACTAATCGAGATAGTAAGCTAGACGTGGTTGATACCGCCAAATGGGTGATGCCTGAAAAGCTATTATGTGATGATTATAAAGAAAATTATCAATATATAGTCATGCTTGGCGAAAGCTTGTGGGGGCTTGCGAGCACAGAGCTTAAAGGTACCGAGCTGCTTAGTACAGATAAAGTACGCTGGCGAGAAACGGCAGGGAAACGGCCATGGCTCGCTGGTATGGTAAAAGAAAAAATGTGTGCTTTGATCCATGTTGAAGCATTAACCGCCATGCTAAATGCAGGGCTAGACGTAAAAGCATTGGGCTAGTACTACGATTGGTACAATATAAGCATCAAGTTAACAACAGTGGTCGGTAACGACGGCAAGAGGATTATCTATGTCTCATATGAGTGAAGTTGAAGTAAGAAAAGATCAAACAAATGATGAAGTACTTCAATGGGTGACATTTCAACTAGAAGAAGAAACTTACGGCATCAATGTAATGCAAGTACGTGAAGTATTGCGTTACAGCGAGATTGCTCCAGTACCGGGTGCTCCAGACTACGTTTTAGGTATTATCAACCTGCGTGGTAACGTTGTTACTGTTATTGACACTCGTTCTCGTTTTGGTTTGATGCAAGGTGAAATCACTGATAACACACGCATTATTGTTATTGAGTCTGAGCGTCAAGTTATTGGCATTTTAGTAGATAGCGTTGCTGAAGTTGTTTACCTGCGTTCTTCTGAAATCGACACGACACCAAGTGTTGGTACTGATGAAAGTGCTAAGTTCATCCAAGGTGTTAGTAACCGTGATGGCAAGCTTCTTATCTTAGTCGATCTGAACAAGCTGTTAAGTGAAGACGAATGGGATGAGATGGCTCACCTGTAATGTTTGAAGCGCTTTCTTTAAACCCTATTGCTCTGATAGTCGGAGTTGGGGTTTTTACGTTATTCATCGTGATTTTGATTAGCAAAGTAAAAAGTGCAATTCAAAAGCAGATCGATACGTCACGCCTGCAAGTTCGTAACTTGGATAAAGAGCTTCAAAAATCGAGTAAGCAATTACTTGAAGTTCGCTCTGTTGTGGTTGGCCTTGGTCAGAAAGTGACGGAACAGCAAGATCTGATAAAACACTTGAATGAACGTATTGTTGAGTTGGAACATGCGGACACCGATGGGCGTTTGTATACACGTGCAACTAAAATGGTTCAGCTTGGGGCTGGGATAAACGAACTGATCGAAGAGTGTGAATTACCTAAGGCAGAAGCTGAGCTGATGATGTCTCTGCAGAATAAGCTCGCAGGTAAGGAAAAAATCCCTTCGTTAAGAAGTAATCCTTCATCGTATGATGAACAACCTGCATCCTCTCGTGATCGCAGAGACCCGACTCGACGTCGTTAAATTTAGCGCTTACTGCGTAATGAGCAATTGATGTTCATCACGCACACCTCTTAAAAGAAGCTTCGGCTTCTTTTTTTGTGCCAGTTATACCTATATAGAACGATGTTTATAAGTATTTGTATCTAATGCAATATCTTGTTTGTTGATGAAAATGTGTAAATTGTGATGCGGTGGTAACAGTTTCTTACGGAGTTTGTCCTTTCGAAAACGCCTAGTCCTGTTTTGTCACCTTATTGGTGTGCTACTATAGCCCCCTCATTACTCGACTAAATTTACCTATGCTAGAAGTCTCAAATTTAACTGCTATTCGTGACGACAGGGTTCTGTTTGAATCGTTGTCTTTTCAATTGAAACCCGGTGAACTGGTTCAAGTTGAAGGTCGTAACGGTACTGGGAAAACGACACTCCTTAGGATTATCACCGGGCTAGGCGACCGCGATGACGGCACTATCTCTTGGGATGGCGAATCTATTGAGTCGAACCGAGATATGTATCACCAAAATTTGCTTTTTCTTGGTCACCAAACTGGCGTGAAACGCGAGCTCAGTGCCTATGAAAATCTGAGCTTCTATCAATCGATTCACAGCAGTGGAACGAGTAAGGAAGAACTTTACAATGCATTGGCTCAAGTGGGGCTTGCTGGTAGAGAAGACGTACCAGCAGGGCAACTTTCAGCGGGGCAACAGCGCCGTGTGGCATTGGCTCGTCTTTGGTTGAGTAAGCAAATGTTATGGATTCTAGACGAACCGCTGACTGCAATAGACAAGCAGGGTGTTAAGGTTTTGGAGTCTCTTTTTTCTCAGCATGCAGATAAGGGTGGCATTGTGTTATTAACCACACACCAAGATATGTTTGCTGATAGCCCGAAACTAAGAAAAATAAAGTTGGGTGAGTAATATGATCTCTTCAATGACAACGATCATCCGACGTGAGCTATTGATCGCATTTCGTCGCCAAGCCGATATCTTTAACCCTCTGTGGTTTTTTATTATTGTCATCACCCTTTTCCCATTGAGTATCGGCCCTGAGCCAAACCTACTTGCACGTATTGCTGCAGGTATTGTTTGGGTAGCGGCTTTGCTTTCTGCATTGCTCTCTTTAGAGCGTTTGTTTCGTGATGATTTTCAAGATGGCGCGCTTGAGCAGATGATGTTGATGCCCATCCCGTTGCAGTTGGTAGTCTTGTCCAAGGTCATAGCGCACTGGTTATTGACAGGGTTACCATTAATATTGATCAGTCCGTTGTTGGCGGTACTGCTGTCCTTGGATTTCGATACTTGGTTATCGGTAGTCTTAACGTTATCGGTCGGTACGCCTGCATTAAGCTTTATTGGTGCGATTGGTGTGGCTTTAACGGTTGGGTTACAAAAAGGTGGTGTGCTGTTAAGTCTGCTTATTTTGCCGTTGTATATCCCAATTCTTATATTTGCTACATCAGCGATTGATGCCGCAGCGTTAGGCGTTGCGTATAACGGACAATTAGCGGTGTTAGGGGCAATGTTAATGGGCGCGATGACGCTCACCCCATTTGCCATCAGTGCAGCACTGAGAGTGAGTGTTAACTAGTTAATTACCTGGTTAAGATTAACTACGCACTCACCAGCACTTTGCATGTTCAAAGTGAACTATTTAAAGCCTTCAAACTCCTAGAGTCACTGAAAGAAGCTGTAAGCCAAATAAATTATAATAATTATAGCTGTGATAGCTGTGATAGCTGTAAGCAATATGAAGTAAGAGTGAGATTACAACATGTGGAAATGGCTCCATCCCTACGCCAAAGCAGAAACCTCTTATCAGCTTGCTGGTAAACTTCTGCCATGGTTTTCGATCCTAGCGCTATTGTGTCTATCCGCCGGTACTGTATGGGGGCTTGCATTTGCCCCTTCTGATTACCAGCAAGGCGATAGCTTCCGAATTATCTATATCCATGTTCCGTCTGCAATTTGGTCTATGGGTGTATACATGTCGATGGCAATTGCCGCCTTTATCGGTTTGGTATGGCAGGTAAGGCTGTCAGACATGGCTGCGTTGGCTATGGCGCCTATCGGTGCTGTATTTACCTTTATTGCGTTACTAACTGGCGCTGTTTGGGGTAAACCAATGTGGGGTGCTTGGTGGGTTTGGGATGCACGTTTAACCTCAGAGCTGATTCTTCTATTCCTATATTTAGGTGTTATTGCACTGCACCATGCGTTTGACGACCAAAAAACCGCAGCAAAAGCAGCCGGTATTTTGGCCATCGTTGGTGTCATCAACCTACCTATCATTCACTTTTCAGTAGAGTGGTGGAACACACTCCACCAAGGCGCAACAATTACTAAGTTTGATAAGCCTTCTATTTCAAGTGACATGCTATGGCCGCTTCTTCTTAACATCTTCGGTTTTGCCTTTTTCTTTGGTGCTGTGACTATGGTTCGTTTTAGAAACGAAATCATCAGTAAAGAGAGTCACCGTCCATGGGTTCGCAAGCTAGCGGCTAATAAAGCGTAGTAGGGTAGGTAATTATGTATTTTGAATCTCTGAGTGATTTCTTTGCCATGGGTGGCTACGCCTCATATGTATGGAGTGCATTTGGAATCACATTCCTCGCGATGATCATTTTACTGGTCGTAAGCGTTCGTCGTGGTAAGCAATTATTAAATGAAGTACAAGCTAAGATTGACCGTCAAGCTCGTATTGATGCAGCAAAAAATATGGAGAACACTCTATGAACCCAAGACGCAAAAAGAGGCTAGGCATTATCTTAGCGATCTTTTTTGGTATCAGTGCAACTGTTGGATTGATGGTTTATGCACTTAACCAGAACATGGATCTGTTCTATACACCAACCGAGCTCGTCAACGGCAAAGATGGTAAAAAACCTGAAGTGGGTCAACGCTTACGTATTGGTGGCATGGTTGTAGTCGGCTCTGTAAGCCGTGACAATGAATCATTGCGTGTTAGCTTCGATTTGGCTGATGTAGGCCCTAAAGTGACGATTCTATATGATGGCATCCTTCCTGATCTTTTCCGTGAAGGCCAAGGTATTGTTGCTCAAGGTGTCCTTAAGGATGCAACGACAATTGAAGCGTTTGAGGTGTTGGCAAAGCACGATGAAGAATATATGCCTTCTGAAGTTGCTGAAGCAATGAAGAAAACTCATGAGCCTTTGCAATACACGACTGAACAAAAAGAAGGAAATGCTCAATGATAGCCGAGATCGGCCATTTTGCGATGATCCTGTCTTTGGGACTTGCACTGCTGCTAAGCGTGCTCCCACTGTATGGATCCGCTCGAAATAACACATTATTGATGAACAGTGCGCGACCGCTGTCGTGGGGTATGTTCGGATTCCTAGCGATTTCGTTCTTTATCTTGTGTTACGCGTTCTACACAAATGATTTTACGATTCAATACGTAGCAAGTAACTCGAATAGCCAACTACCTTGGTACTACCGAATTACCGCGGTTTGGGGGGCTCATGAAGGCTCACTACTGCTTTGGGTTATAATCCAAGCGGGTTGGACGGTAGCAGTTGCAACGTTTAGTCGTGGTATGCCTCAAGAGTCTGTGGCTCGCGTACTGGCGATTATGGGTTTAATTACTGTCGGCTTCTTGCTGTTCATTATCGTAACGTCTAACCCGTTTTTACGTACATTGCCTTTCTTCCCTGTTGATGGCCGTGACTTGAACCCACTACTGCAAGACCCGGGTTTGATTATTCACCCGCCAATGCTTTACATGGGTTATGTAGGTTTCTCGGTAGCGTTCTCTTTTGCAATCGCTTCTCTAATGAGCGGTCGTTTAGATACGGCATGGGCTCGTTGGTCTCGTCCTTGGACAATCGCTGCTTGGTTATTCCTAACAGTAGGTATCGCACTTGGTTCATGGTGGGCTTACTACGAACTTGGCTGGGGTGGCTGGTGGTTCTGGGATCCAGTAGAAAACGCTTCATTCATGCCTTGGTTAGCTGGTACTGCTCTAATGCACTCACTAGCGGTAACCGAAAAGCGTGGCACATTTAAAGCTTGGACAGTCTTGCTGGCTATCTCTGCATTCTCACTAAGCTTACTAGGTACATTCTTAGTTCGTTCGGGCATCTTGGTATCGGTTCACGCATTCGCGTCGGATCCTGCCCGTGGTATGTTTATTCTAGGTTTCTTAGTGTTCGTTATCGGTGGTTCACTGTTGTTGTTTGCTGTTAAAGGCGCATCGGTTCGTGTACGTGGTAACTTCGATTTGGTTTCTCGTGAAAACGCGCTACTCGGCAACAACATCCTATTGATTGCTGCACTTGTGGTTGTGTTAGTTGGTACCTTGCTGCCATTAGTTCATAAACAGTTAGGCTTGGGCTCGGTATCTATCGGTGCACCATTCTTTGATATGTTGTTCTTCTGGTTAATGATCCCGTTCTCGTTCCTATTAGGTATCGGTCCACTGATCCGTTGGAAACGTGACAACCTATCTAAGCTCGTTAAACCTATGCTGATCTCAGGTGTATTCTCACTGGGCTTAAGTGCGCTAATGGTTACGATTTTGGCTGACCGTTTCAGCGGTACCGCTTTTGCCGGTTGGGTAATGGCATTCTGGATTATCTTCATGCATGGCTTTGAGCTTCATGAACGTGCGACACACCGTCATACATTCCTGAAAGGCCTGACTAAGCTACCTCGTAGCCACTGGGCGATGATGTGTGGTCACATTGGTTTGGCCGTGACAGTGATTGGTATTGCGATGGTGCAAAACTACAGCATCGAACGTGACGTACGCTTAGCACCAGGTGAAAGCTACCAACTTGAAGAGTACAGCTTCCTGTTTACAGGAGTTCGTGACAAAGATGGCCCTAACTACGATGGTTACATTGCTGACTTTGAAATTACCAAAGAAGGCAAATACATCAACACGCTTCACGCTGAAAAACGTTTCTACACAACCGCTAAGTCGATGATGACAGAAGCGGCGATTGATCGTGGCGTAACGCGCGACCTTTACATCGCAATGGGTGAGCGTTTAGACGACAATAAATCTTGGGCTGTGCGTATCTACTACAAACCATTTGTACGTTGGATCTGGGCTGGTTCTCTGATTATGTCGATTGGTGGTGTTATTGCTATCAGTGACCGTCGTTACCGCTTCCGTAAGCCAACGAAAAAGTCTACTAAAGAGCAGGAGGCTTAATTCGAATGAACAAGAAGATTTTATTCATTCCATTGATTGCGTTCATGGTTCTAGCTGGAATCTTTGCGACTCAATTGATGCGTAACCAGTCGGGTGACGACCCGACTAAACTTGAATCGGTATTGATTGGTAAGCCAGTACCTGAGTTCGGTTTAGAAGACTTAGAGCAACCGGGTAAGTTCCATGATCAAGCTATCTTTAAAGGTGAGCCACTGCTTCTAAATGTGTGGGCGACTTGGTGTCCTACTTGTTATGCAGAGCACTCTTACTTGAATAAGTTAGCGGGTCAAGGCGTTAAGATTATTGGCCTTAACTACAAAGATGATCGCAATAAAGCGGTAGGTTGGTTAAAAGAGCTGGGCAATCCATACTTGATCAGCCTGTTCGATGGTAACGGCATGCTAGGTCTTGACCTTGGTGTGTATGGCGCTCCAGAGACTTTCCTCATTGATGCTAACGGCGTAGTTCGTTATCGCCATGTTGGTGACGTGAACCCAACTAACTGGGCATCGACGCTTGAGCCGATGTACCAAGAGTTGTTGGAGGAAGCGAAATGATTAAGAAGACACTGATTGCTCTATTCGCTACATTTGCTATTTCGGCGACTGTTTCTGCTGCGCCTATCGAATTTCATGAATTTGATACCGTTGATCAAGAGCAGCAGTTCAAAGAGCTAAGCAACACGCTGCGTTGCCCTAAATGTCAGAACAACACCATTGGTGATTCGAACGCAGAGCTTGCGGTTGATTTACGCCAAAAAGTGTATGAAATGACAAAAGATGGCAAGTCGAAGCAAGACATCATTGATTACATGATTGCTCGCTACGGTAACTTTGTTACTTACAACCCACCACTCACATTAGCCACATCAATCCTTTGGGTTGGTCCGTTTGCGGTAGTCGTGTTTGGTTTCGGTTTGATCATTTTACGAAGCCGAAAGTCAAAGTCGAAAGCAGTAGAGTCAGATAAAGACTGGGATGCAGACAAAGAAGCTCGTTTAAAAGCGTTACTCGATGAAGAGAACGACGGAGATAAGAAGTAATGACTCTATTTTGGATTTCTACCATTATCCTTTCGCTAGCAGCTATTTTCTTAATTGTTCTGCCCTTCATAAATAAGAAGGCGAACAATGATGAAATGCTTCGCGACGAGTTGAACAAAGCATTCTATAAAGATCGTCTCGTTGAGCTCGAAGTAGAAGCAGAAGAAGGCCTTGTTGATAACCAACAAGAGCTGATCGCTGATTTGAAACAGTCTCTACTTGATGATGTACCTGCGCAGAAAGAGATGAAGAAGACCCAAATCTCAACATTGGGCGTCGTAGTACCATCTATTGTCCTAGTCGTGGTTGTTACATATGGTATGTACTTTCAGTTTGGTGCTCTGGATAAAGTCCAACACTGGCAAGAAGTGAGTTCAAACCTTCCTGAGTTGTCTAAAAAGCTAATGTCATCGGAAGGTGGTGCATTAACGGATGATGAACTAGAAGATTTGACTCTGGCACTTCGTACTCGTCTGCACTATCAACCAAAAGATTCGACAGGTTGGTTACTATTAGGTCGTATTGCATTGGCTAACCGCGACGCGGAAACTGCGAAAGATTCGATGCAAAGAGCTTACAAGCTTGAGCCAAAGAATGAAGATGTTCAGCTAGGTTATGCACAAGCATTGATGCTTTCACCTGATGATGCGGATCAAAACCAAGCTCGTTTAATTTTGAGCCGTTTGATTCAAAACGACTATGTTGATCTTCGTGTGTTCTCGTTGCTAGCGTTTGATGCGTTTGAGCGTCAAGACTACCCAGGTGCTGTTAAGTACTGGAGCATCATGCAACAGATGATTGGTCCACAAGACAGTCGCTATGAAATGTTGTCGCGCAGTATTGAAAGTGCACAGAAGAAAATGGGCAATGCTATGGGCGTTGACCAAGGTAAAACTGTTGCTGTAACGCTTGAATTATCTGGTGATGTGAATGCTGCCCCTAGTTCAGTGTTAGTTGTATCAGTGCACAGAGCTGACGGCTCACCAATGCCGATTGCTGCGGCTCGTTATCCGCTAGGAACTTTCCCTCGTACTGTCGTTCTTGATGATGGCAACAGCATGTTGGAAGGGCAGAAGCTGTCCAGCCTTGAAACTCTAATGGTTAGAGCTAGGCTTGATACAGATGGTAACGTTTCAACTCGAGACGGTGATTGGTACGGTGAAAGTGAAGTGGTTGAACTGGGTGCCCCAGTTACCATTGATATCAATAAGCAATATTAATCATTACTTTGCATAGGTGTTAGCTATTCCGATTTATTAAAAAACGGTATAGACTTACGCAACCAATTGAGGCCAGCGATTGCTGGCCTTTTTTATTATTCCTTATGGAAAAGGTGATATGTCTATCAGTGTTTTAAGACTTTCGAGTTTACTCTTCATCGCAAGCTTAACGGTAGGTTGTTCGAGCGTACCAGATGAAAGCAATGGCGGTGATAATTTCGAAACCTCTGAATATGTCGAAGAGTCCCATCCGAACGACCCTTTTGAAGGTTTCAACCGAGCGATGTGGGATATCAACTACGAGTATCTCGACCCTTATTTGGTTCGACCTGTTTCTCTTGCCTATGTTGACTATACCCCTGTACCAATTCGCTCTGGTATTTCCAATTTTTTAGCCAACTTAGATGAGCCATCAAGTATGCTCAATAATCTCATTATGGGTAATGGTGGGAAAGCGCTCGATCATTTCAATCGTTTTTGGATTAACTCTACCTTTGGTCTTCTTGGTCTGATTGATATTGCTAGCGAAGCGGGGATCACCAAATATGACGAAAAGTCGTTTTCTGATGCGATTGGTCATTATGGGGTAGGGAATGGACCGTATTTTATGCTGCCGGGATATGGCCCTGTGACGACCCGACAAGTAACAGAGCAAGTGGATAGCTTATATGTACCTTTGTCTCTGTTTACCTTTTGGGCAAAGTTAGGGAAGTGGGCCTTTGAAGGTATGGAAACACGTGCTCAGTTGGCCTCGCAAGAAGCCTTATTAGATGACTCTCCAGATCCATATGCTTTGACTCGTGATATTTACATCCAACGTCAAGATTTTAAAGCTGAGATCGAGCCAGAAGAGGTTGATCTTGAGGAAGAAGATTTCATTGATGAGTATCTCGAAGATTACTAGAGACAAAGCTTAGATAAGCAGATAAGAGAAAGGCTCGATGTTAATTCAACATCGAGCCTTTTTAATGCTTTCTACTTTTCTACTTTTCTACCTTTCGGTAAGAAGGTAAGTAGATAATTAGGTAACTAGCCTAGAAGCGGTAGTTAGCTTGGATACCGACTAACCAGATGCTGCCTGTCACTTCGCCTTCGAAGCTACCACCAAAGTAATCTGCTTTTGGATCTTTTTCATGCATTTTCGCGTCTTTCGCTAGAATGTAAGTGAAGCCTGCATCCAGAGTTAGCTGTTCAGACCATTGGTAGCCCGCACCGATACTTAACCAAGTGCGGTCTGTTTCTGGGATCGTCGCAGTACGGTGCTCTTCGCTTACCGCTGAAGTATCGTAGGCAATACCAGAACGCAGTGCTAGTTTAGAGGTCATTTGGTAAGTCGTACCGATTGCAAAACGGTAGTTGTCTTCCCAGTTCTCTTGCTTGATCTCTACGCTTTTTTCACCAGGGAAATCAGCAACAAGCTCTTTAAAGCTGCTCCAGTTTGTCCAGTTAATACTCGCGTGAACCGCTACTGTGTCTGTCAGTTGATGGAAACTTGCAAGTTCTGCTGTTGCCGGAAGAGCGAGATCCATTGAACCACTCTTGTGCGCTACTGGGTTTGTTGGGTTGAAGCCAATACCCTTAGCGTAACCTTCTAAAGTCAGGTCAACTTCTGATTTGTAGGTAAAGCCAAGGCGGTTGTCTTCATTAATGTCCCAAGCGGTACCAACTTGCCAACCCCATGCCGTGTCATCACCTTCCATGTATTTCAAAGAGGTACCAGACTTCACTGGAATAAGAGAGTTTTTAGTTGATACTGCACCAAAGCTACCTTCAGCCATGATGTAACGTACGCCACCACCAATAGAAACACTCTCTAGTACTTGATATGCAGCGTTCAAGTTCAGCTCCATAGTAGTCACACTTGCTTCGTTACCATGGTTTGCACCGCCGAAGTCTTTACCCAGGTCCGTAGCCATGCCGTAGTTAGTACCAGCGGCAAAGCCTAACGCAAATTTGTCATTGTACTTATGAGAAGCATAAAAGTTTGGAATAAAAGCACTGTGCGCGAAGTCACTAGAGTTAGATGTTGTTTTACCGCGCGGAGTTGTAGAAGTCCCTTCAATATCAATGTTTGGGTCTACGTAGATACCACCAACAGAAACCTGTGTGCCTTCTAGGTAAGTCAGCATAGCAGGGTTACGCCATTGCGTGTCTGCACCGTCAGCCATTGCTGCTTCACCAGCGTAAGCACGACCTAAGCCTGTTGCTGAGTATTCTGCTAGTTGAAAACCTGCCGCGTTAGTTACGGTAGAAGTCGAAAGTAATCCTACTGCCACTGCAGCAGATAGAAGAGTTTTATTCATTTTCATTATTATGTTCACTGAATCATAAGTATTTAGTGGCGTGATTCTACTTTTAGAGTTATTACTTTAAAAATGAAATTCGAATAAAACAGTGTTTTAGGGATTAAATGAGCAAATGTGTTTAATTATTAGAGAAATCATCTAAATGTTTCGGCTGTGTTGCGAAGTTTGAGCGTACACCTGTAGCTGTATATTTGCTCTGCAGGCTACAGTTGTAAGCTTAAATTTAGGTTGGTCAGTGGTTTAGGAAAACAAAAAAGGGTCGCACAATGCGACCCTTTGGGGTTATAGCTAACTTTATATTAGAAGCTGCGGCTGTACTGAAGACCTAATAGGATTGCATCAGCATGTGTCGTCGCTGTTAGTGGTGTACCTGAAGAGGTTTCTGAAACCTTCACATCGTCACCTAACAAGTATGTAAAGCCGAAGTCTACGTTTGAAGCAGTGTCAATGTGGTAAGTGAAACCAGCAGAGAACCACTGACGGTCTGAATCCGGAACAGAGATAGATGTCAGTTCGTCTTGCGCACTGGTGTCATACATGTAACCGGTACGTAGTGTCCATGTATCGTTTAGGTAGTAAGTACCACCAATTGCGTAGTGCCAACCATCTTGCCATTTGTATTCTTTATTGTAGCTACCATTTGCCCCACCAACTGGTGATGTTGCTAGATCTAAGTTTCTAAATTCGATCTGGTCGAAGTCACCCCAGCCGATCCATTGTACAGAGTAGTGAACTGCGAACTTAGTATCTTCAATTTTGTGGAAACCAGAGAATTCAGCGATGTCTGGTAGTGGTAGCGTGATTTCTTGGCCCTTGTCATCTTTAGCGGTGATTTCAGGGCTATAACGGTACGCTAGACCAAAACGGTTGTTTTCATCTAATTCGTAAACGGTACCAACATTAAAACCAACAGCCCAACCATCAGCTTTGTCGACGTTTAATAAAGAGGTGCCTGCCGGTGGAATTCCCTTAGATGGATTTCCTTTACCAAAACCAGCACCAGCGGTACGTTTCATCGTACCTTGACCATAAATAAGGTCTAAACCTGCACCGAAGCTCCATTGGTCGTCTAGTCGGTAAGAACCTGCAAGACCAAAGTTGACGCTCTTAACATCCGTTAAGCCACCGTATTCAGCTGCCGGGTAGTTGTCGTCAAACTCTGTTTTAGTACCGAAGTTTGAGTAGGCATTGATACCCCAAGCAAATTTATCATTTACTGGAACGATAAGGTGGATGTTAGGCGCGATTGATGTGTCACCTACATCATCAGTATTATTTACCGGAACTTTGCCACCAACGTAGTTAACGTCGTTGACTTCAATCATTGAAGTGATGCTTTCAAAACCAAGAGATAGCTCAGTTTTATCAAATAGTGCCATTGCTGCAGGGTTACGTGCCATTACTGACGCGTTATCTGCGATTACTGCATCACCAGCAAAAGCACGGCCGATGCCGGTTGCTGATTGTGCGTTAAGTTGGAAACCTGCTGCCATCGCTTGCGAAGACGCCAGTGTAATTGTTACTGCTAAAAGAGACTTTTTAAACAGACGCGTGTTGTTGGTAGTCATTCATTTATTCCTTTATATATCCGCCTCTACAGGGCGATTAATTTGAGCAATTGCTCAATGGTGGCTGATCCTATTCGGAAGTATACGATATACAAATCCGACCATTGGAAATTTTGAGGGTAAAATTATGGAAATGACGCCTATCTGGCACGAAAATGGAGAGAAATGCTGTTTTTTAGAGTTTTAACTCTAGAGGCATTGGTGTGGTGAATGGTTTTTTGGATTATTGATAAACAAAGCCCAGCAATATCAGTAGTATACTTGCTGGGCCTTTTGTTACGGGGCTTTGAGAGCAAGTTAGCTCATTGGTTTGATCATTTTTGTCAGCTTTTCGGCGATTTTAGAGACATCCTCGCCATCTTCCCCTACAAGGATCAAACTGCTGCCATCGATCGGTGTTACCGAGCCTGACATGCCTTTTTCATCAAAGTCGATAGACTTGTCAGTCGGAATGCCAGTTAAAAACAGCGTGACTTTGCCTTTTTCGCCTTGGAAAACCATGTGCATTGCGTTGGATTTGCCAAAACCACAGTGGTTCAGGTAATAGACGTGGTAAGGGAAAGCATCATCAAACTGAAAAGCAAATGGATTCATTTTTGCATTGATCTGCTGCGATGTGACCTGTTCATCGATGTTACTAACAAAGCTCTTCTCATCAACAACATGCTTCATCGCCGTATCAACTAAACTAGCTTGCGCAGGTGAAACGAATGCATTTCCCCAATTCACTTGGCCAACTAATAAACCAGCAACAAATGCCACCGAGGCAGCCATTGCCATTGCTCGTCTCGCAAACGTAGGCCTTACTACTTTGCTTTCTTCGCTTGAGGTCTGATTGAACAGAATACGATCAGCAAGATCGTCTGGCACATCCACATTCAATGCTGAATGGATTTGCTTATCAAGTGATAGTACATCGTCTAAGAAATTACTATTGGCTTCACTATTCGCTGCTGCATCAATAATGTCTTGTGTACGTTGCTTAGGTTCCGACAATACACGACGACGAAATTCCAAATCATCCATTATGTTGCCCCCTCTCTGCCTCTTCTGTATCCAGCATCTCTTTCAACTGATTTCGAGCTCTGAATAAACGTGTCATCACCGTATTTTTGTTAAGATCGAGAATATCGGCGATCTCATCACCACTAAAACCACCAATCACTTGTAAGAAGAGGGGTTCACGGTATTCGATTTCAAGTTTCATGATCTGCGCTTGCAACCATTGGTGTTGATGATGTGGGTCATCACTGATGCTAGCATCGTTACCATGATCGTCGATATCAACCAGATCAAATTGTTTGCGTTCAAAACGTCGAGCATTCTCGCGGCGCAAGATAGTAATCAGCCATGACTTTGCGGCTTTTTCATCTTGTAGGCTATCGAGTGACTTCCATGCACGAAGGCAAGTTTCTTGAACTAAATCTTCGGCAATGCTTTTGTCTTTGCATAGCCAATAGGCATAGCGAAAGAGGTCACGATGATAGGCGCGCACGAGTGCTTCGTATTTTCTTTGTTTGTCCATATCAGAGTTGACCGGACGCTTGGCTGTTTTCTTTCCAAACATTTTTATTATTGACACACGAGCCTCCATAATTGCTCTGCGTATAGCTGTCTTCTATACGTTGTGCTTCGTTATATATGCTGTTTCGTTTTTAGGGCTAACGTCGGCAGGAAGTCGTAAAATCACATTAAAATTGATCTACTTCAAAATTTAAGCCCTCGAAAACGCTATAGTACACCTTGTCGTCTAGTTAGTCATTCGTGGCTAGCATGTTGAGCAAGACGACACTTCCTTTTGAAGGCTGACTTTACTTTCTCCTAATCAGGAAACTGATTATTTCAATTGGCGTTAAGTTAATTGCTTTATATACATTCCGACCACACAGTTTTGTGTGGTTTTTTTTTGCCTTAAGAAAAACATCCCTTACATAGCGATAACAGCTTTGCTTGCAATAGTTTAGTATCTTACGACAACCTTTCCCTCAAAAAGGTTCGCCTGAATGTTCAGTTAGATTTTCAAGCAGTGGGATACTCGTATCACGTTTATTTAAACGCCTGTTTGATTTAATTAACAACTTGTTTACAATGCTTCAGGTCAGACCTCTTAACCTTAAGGAGAAACCATGGGCAAACAGGAAGTCAAAACGCGTTCTGGAGAACGTGTTGCCGTTGTCGCTGGACTACGAACCCCATTCGCTCGTCAGAGCACAGAATTTAGCCAAGTGCCTGCGGTTGACCTAGGCAAAATGGTGGTGAGCGAAATGCTTGCAAGAACTGATGTCGATCCTGCGCTTATCGAACAAGTCGTGTTCGGCCAAGTAGTGCAAATGCCAGAAGCTCCGAACATTGCACGTGAAATCGTGCTGGGTACAGGTATGGACATTAATACTGATGCCTACAGTGTGACGCGAGCATGTGCGACTAGCTTCCAAGCTGCAGTCAACGTGACCGAGAGCATTATGGCTGGCACTATTGATGTTGGTATTGCGGGCGGCGCGGATTCTTCTTCTGTATTGCCAATCGGTGTTTCGAAAAAGTTAGCGGCGAATTTATTAGCACTGAGTAAAACGAAAACCATAGGTCAAAAACTGAAGATTCTTAAAACATTTTCAGTCAAAGATTTGATGCCAGTACCACCAGCAGTCGCAGAATACTCGACAGGTTTGTCTATGGGACAAACTGCTGAGCAGATGGCTAAGACACATGGTATTACTCGCGAAGCTCAAGATGCACTTGCTCACCGTTCTCACTCTTTGGCTTCTCAAGCATGGAAAGAAGGCAAGATTAAAGACGAAGTGATGACGGCATTCCCCGCGCCTTATAAAAAGTACCTAGCAGAAGACAACAACATTCGCCACGACTCGACGGTTGAAGGTTACGCTAAATTGCGCCCTGCATTCGACAGACAATACGGCAGTGTAACGGCAGCCAATGCCACGCCTCTTACCGATGGCGGTGCCGCAGTGATGTTGATGCGCGAAGGAAAAGCGAAAGAGCTAGGCTTAGAAGTGCTTGGTTACATTCGTGGTTACGCGTTCTCAGCGATTGGTGTTGAAACGGATATGCTGATGGGGCCGACGTACGCGACCTCTCAAGTATTGAAGAACACAGGACTAGAATTATCAGATCTAACACTTATCGAGATGCACGAAGCGTTTGCAGCTCAAGTTCTGGCTAACGTCAAAATGTTCGCAAGCGATGAATTTGCTCAGAAGAATCTTGGCCGTGACAAAGCGATCGGTGAGATTGATATGGAGAAGTTCAACGTGTTGGGTAGCTCAATTGCTTACGGACACCCGTTTGCAGCGACTGGCGCGCGTATGATGACTCAGACACTGCGTGAACTTAAACGTCGTGGTGGTGGCCTAGCACTGAATACTGCTTGTGCGGCTGGTGGCTTAGGTGCAGCAATGATCTTGGAGGTGGAATAATGTCTATGACTCTTGATGTGAAAAAAGAAAAGAAAGCAGTCAAAAAAACGGATTCAAAGCCAGTGACTGTATCTAAAAGTGATAAGACGGTTTCAAACGATGAAGCCGTAAAACCGGCGACCGCGTTTTCTTTAACTATCGATGACCAAGATATTGCATGGCTTGCGATCGATGTACCAAACGAAAAAATGAACACGCTACAAGCGGCGTTTGCCGAAGAAATGAAAGCAATCTTCGAGCAGTTGAAGGAAAAGCAAAGCCGAGTTAAAGGCTTAATCGTTCATTCATTGAAGCCAGATAATTTTATTGCTGGCGCTGATGTTCGAATGCTTGATGCCTGCAAAACGGCTGATGAAGCACAATCTCTCGCTCGTCAGGGGCAAGAGATGTTCCAAGCGCTTTCTGATTTGCCTTATCCTGTTGTCTCAGCGATTCACGGTCCATGTTTAGGTGGTGGCTTAGAGCTAGCACTATCGTGTGATTACCGTGTATGTACAGACTCAGACAAGACTCGCCTTGGCTTGCCAGAAGTCCAACTTGGTCTGTTACCCGGATCTGGTGGTACGCAACGTCTTCCTCGTCTTATCGGTTTACTGCCTTCTCTTGACATTATTCTTACGGGTAAGCAACTGCGCGCTAAAAAAGCGAAATCGCTAGGTGTCGTGGATGCTTGTGTGCCAGAAACTATCTTGCTGGAAGTTGCTAAGAGCTTTGTTGAAAAGAACTCAGGCGGGAAAAAAGGTAAGCGCTTGGCGTCTAAAAGCCAAGCTTCGGCCAAAGAAAAACTAATTTCACGTACGGGTCTTGGTCGCAAGGTTATTTTTGAACAGGCTTCAAAGAAGACCAATCAGAAAACACGCGGTAATTACCCAGCCGCTGATGCGATTCTTGATGTGATTCGTTATGGCTTAGAGAACGGCTTTGATAAAGGTCTTCAGTACGAAGCGAAGCGTTTCTCTGAATTGGTGATGACCGCAGAATCCAAAGCCCTTCGTTCGATTTTCTTTGCAACGACTGAAATGAAAAAAGAACACGGCGCAGACGCAGAACCGAAAGCGGTTAAGCGTGTTGGTGTGCTAGGTGGCGGTCTAATGGGCGCTGGTATCAGCCACGTCAGTGTTGCTAAAGCGAAAGTCCCGGTTCGTATTAAAGATGTGTCTAATGAAGGTGTGCTCAATGCGCTTAACTACAACTACAAGTTGTTCGATAAGCAGCGTAAACGTCGTATCCTGAGCCGAGCTGGCCTTGAAAGTAAGATGCTTCAGCTTTCTGGTGGTATCGACTTTACAAGCTTTAACCATACTGATGTGGTGATTGAAGCGGTATTTGAAGATCTTGACCTTAAGCAATCAATGGTTGCGGACATTGAAGCCAATGCCAAGCCTAGTACTATCTTCGCGACCAACACGTCTTCATTGCCAATTCATAAGATTGCAGAGAAGGCGCAACGACCAGAAAACGTGGTCGGTCTTCACTACTTCAGCCCAGCAGAAAAAATGCCGCTAGTAGAAGTCATCCCTCATGAAACAACGTCAGAAGAGACTATTTCGACGGTTGTTGCATTAGCGAAGAAGCAAGGTAAAACGCCGATTGTTGTTAAAGACACGGCAGGTTTCTACGTGAACCGTATCCTTGCTCCGTACATGAATGAAGCGGCGCATCTGTTATTGGCAAATGAGCCGATTGAAAAGCTCGACAGCACATTGTTGGATTTCGGTTTCCCGGTTGGCCCAATTACTTTGTTAGACGAGGTGGGTGTTGATATCGGTGCGAAGATCATCCCGATTTTGGTTAATGAATTAGGCGAACGTTTCCAAGGCCCTGATGTGTTCGACATTCTTTTGAATGACAACCGTAAAGGCCGTAAGACAGGCAAAGGTTTCTACACTTACAAAGGTAAAAAGAAGGAAGTCGATAAGTCAGTTTACAAGCTGCTTAAGCTGCAACCTGAACCTAAGCTAAGCGATAACGATATCGCAATGCGCTGTGTACTGCCTATGCTCAACGAAGCGGTTCGTTGTTTGGATGATGGTATTATCCGTAGCCCGCGAGATGGCGATATTGGTGCTATTTTCGGTATCGGCTTCCCGCCATTCCTAGGTGGTCCGTTCCGTTATATGGATCAAATCGGTATTAAGTCACTGGTAGAGATGATGAACGATTTCGCTAAGAAGTACGGTGATCGTTTTGCGCCATGTGATGGCCTACTGACACGTGCTGGGTTGGATGAGTCTTTCTACAAGTAACTCTTTCTATTAGTAATTTTCTAGCACTTTGATTATAAAGCTCGTATCAAGCAATTGATGCGGGCTTCATTTTTATGGGAGTATGCAAAAGAAGGAGATTCGCGACTCAGTCGTTTCTCCTTTTTTGGAATGACGATTGAGATGTAACAAGTAAGCTATTGTGTTGATTAGGAAAGTGGTCAAACACAACTCAATCAAAACTACCGTCATCTCCTAAAGCGACGAAGGAGCGTAATAGGAGATCTGCTCTTGTGCTGCATTCAATAAAAAAGGTTGATGCTTTCACATCAACCTTCTGATCTTTTTAATAAGAACGACTAACCAAGCTCACAGTCTTTAGGACGCAACTGAAACTCATCAATTGAGCCAATCTCAACACCTGCCGACAACTTCTCTTCTTCATTATGAGCATTGCCGTGCGCATGCATAATCAGACGATTCGCTGTACGAGGTTTTAGTTGGCTAACCACAAAGCGCATCATGTCTGAGCGAGTCAGACCTTTGAGCTCTTCTAACACACGATCCCTCTGATTGAATTCCAAATCCTTATTGCCTATCGCAACCCATAAGCGTTGAGCGCGACCACGCAAGGTGGTATCTGGCGTTGAAATTTGATTCCAAAGACCGCGTTTACTGCTGTGCCATTGATAGTCGTTAAGCTCTAGCAATACCATGTAAAAGGCATTGAGGAACTCGTCTATTGAAGCCAACAGATCTGCTGGGGCTGCATTAGGCGATTGCACATACAACACAATACCTGGGTGTCGGTTCAATGGCATATTACCAGTGCCGACCATATAGCCTAGCTGCTGCTTGGTACGAATCTCGTGGAAGAAAGTGGCTGACATCAAGTGGTTGGCCAATGAATACAGTGCAATATTTGTAGGTGATATATCTGAACATTGGTAGTAAACCACGATGGCTGAATCATCTTGATTACACACCACTTCGCGTTGGAAACTACCGTTATCACCCAGCATGATTAAAGGGCGCAGTGACTCTTCGTAAGCTTGGTCTTGAACACGCAGGGCATCTTTTAGCGTTTCAGCCATCTTGTTCGCATCGGATTTTTTCCAGTCACCATACACAAACATTTCGACATGCAGTTCAGCCAAAATAGCTTGAACAAAAGAAGAAAGCTCGTCGACTTCTATTGTTTCCAGCGCTTCAATTAAGACGGAATAGGGCGGGTTATTTGGCTGTAAGATTCCCGTCATCGCATTGAATAGCTGCGAGATAGGACGGTCTTGCGATGCGTTATTCCAGTTTCTGAGCAATTGATGCTTAATCGTTTCGAATCGTATTGAACTAAAGTCGCGTGCTTGGAAACGTTCAAGAATCATATTGAGCAGCTGTGGCTGTTTCTCGCTAAATCCAGACAGAGTAAGTGTGACACCACCCTGATGGGTATACATGTTGTAGCCCATGCCAGCAATCTCAGCTTGATACGTATCTTTTTCAAGCGAGTCTAAGAACATCTCTACACACAAGCGCGTTTTAACGATGTTTCTCGGGGTGGCAACTGAGTGTGGGCTATCTATAGCGATATACACCACACCTTTTGGCACTCGAAATTGATGGTCTTGAAGGTGCCATAACTTAAAGCCGTCCAGCTCTTCTAACAGTTGTGGGTGCTTAGCGTCACCTTCGAGCTCAGCAGGGTCTAAGTCATAGCAAATAAACGGGTTTTTACTTGGGAGCTCAAACTGCCAGCCGGGGTTGATGCATGTAAAGCATTGAATTTGCTCAGCGCTAAATGGTGTGAGCGAATAGGGCGTAAAGTACCATTTCGCTTCTCTGTCATATTCGAATCCTTGAGCAACAACGGTGACCCGCATGTTGTCGACGGTTAAGTAAGGAAGCAGAGAACGTTGTAACTCTTCGTCGAAGTGCGACATTTTGTAATCGCCATACACCACATCTTGCTCTTGGTAATGCTGCATGTTGATAACGAGATGGCTGACGACATCAAGTGGTCTTGAGGGCTCTTGAAAGCGGAAGGCTGATTCCAAAACAGCCCGTTTTTCGAGGTAACGCCACTCTTCAATACCTTGTTGTTCAATCAACTTAATGTACTGGAACACCGCTTGGATGATGTTATCGGTTTTGGTTAAACCTTCGATGGTTAATGAGCAACTGACTGTGAAATCACGATAGTTACTGCCACTTGCGCCGCCACCTGCTGAGAGGGAAGTAATCCAGCCTTTCTCTTTGAGTTGCATCATCAAACTGCCTTCGCCTTCGTAACCGATAAGGTGTGCAAAGAACGATAATGGTTTAATACCGTAGTGTTCATCCATGCTTGGCATTGGGAAGGTTAAGATAAGTTTGCGCACTTCTTTGATCGGTTTAACGTGTACTTGTACACCCGTGCTTAATTCGCCAACAATCGGTACATCGACCTTCTTGCCTTGTAGTTGGTGGTTGGTGATCGAGCTAAAACGCTCCTCAACCCAACTTTGCATCTCGTCTAATGATTGATTGCCAGACAGTGTCAATGTCATTAAGTCAGCAGAGTACTGCTGCTGGTGGAAAGCTAAGATCTCTTGTCGAATCGTCTCGCCGTTTTGGTCACCCAACGTATCGATATTACCGACAGAAAACTTCGAGAATGGGTGATTGTTATTCACCAACTCTTTGGTCACTTGGTACAATCGTCGCGAGTCGTCGTTGAGTTTCATTTTATACTCTGAATCAACGGCTTGGCGTTCTTTGTCTAAGGCTTCTTCGTTGAACAGGGGGGCGGTAAAAAATTGGCTGAAGCGATCGAGTGCATTTTCAAAGGCATTCAATTCAACATCAAAAAAGAAGCAGGTGTGTTCGGTTCCTGTCCAAGCGTTGTTGCTACCACCATGCTGGCTGATAAAACTTTGGAACTCTCCGACCTTTGGATACTTTTCAGTTCCCAAAAATAGCATATGCTCTAAGTAGTGAGCTAAACCCTCTCGGTCTGTAGGGTCATCAAAATGCCCGACATTAACGGCGAGTGCGGCTGCAGCTTTTTGAGCGTTCTGATCGTGAACTAACAGTACTCTCAACCCGTTATCCAATGTTACGTAACGGTATTGATGTTCATCATTAGGGCTTAAATGCACAGATGCATCTCCAGAGAAGGTGGTTTTTAAATTATGTACGCGATGATTTAAGGTGCAAACCTCGCGATCATATTTTGGGATATGAAGTGCTTTTTGGCGACTTCTAAATCACTTTTATCGATTTTTATCAGTGATTTATTTTCTTTTAATAAGATTGTTAAGAAAGTCGAACTCTTTAGCAAGTGACTTGATATAATTATTTATATAGACTGCGGTTTCTCTAGTTTGAGAGCCAAACGCTAAGTAGCGTATCGCTGATATGGGATATATCGACTTTCGAAATGTTACGTAGACAGGACTGAACATGAAAATATTCATAATGCGCCACGGTGAAGCAGAACATTTTGCTAACTCGGATGCAGAACGTGCGTTAACGAAGCGCGGTAAAATGGCGTCTCTTGCGGTAGCTCAAGCTGCAAATGAGCAAGGGTTTAGCCAGTTCGATAAAGTGCTTGTGAGCCCATACTTAAGGGCACAAGAAACGTGGTTAGAAATATCTCAAGCGTTTTCTGGAAAGAAAGTAGAAACCTGTGATGACATTACGCCTTACGGAATGTCTGACGATGTGTTTGATTTGACCATAGCAATGGCTGAAGTAGAAAAGCTAGAGACCATTTTATTTGTTTCTCATTTACCTCTAGTGGGCTATTTAACGGCTGAATTTGCGACGGGCATGGCGCCACCTATGTTCCCAACCTCAGGGCTCGCGTGTATTGAATTCGACCTTAAAAAACAAAAAGGCGAGTTGCTTTGGAACATTAATCCATAGCTGAGCCCGTTTCCTCAAGATAAATTTAAGGGCACCTCATGATTATTGAGATGCTCTTTGTTGTTTCTAACGGATTATTTCGACCAAACGACAAGGTGCTGGACGTACTTTTTAGAATAAAGAGCAAGTCGATGGCTATTTATCTGGGATAGCAAGTAAAACCAGTAGCGCCCCATGGCCACCGAACTCTAAAGGTGCTTGGTGAAAAGCCATCACATCTGGGTGCTGCGCTAACCACAAAGGCACTTTCTGTTTAAGGATGTGTTTACCAATGCCGTGCTGTACACAGGCACAAGCTACGCTCTCTTTCACGCAGTGTGCAATCATAGCCCCAAGTTCACGTTTGGCTTCTTGTTGAGTCATACCGTGCATATCAAGATACACATCCGGTACATAGACACCACGACGTAAGCGTTTCACCTCATATTTAGAGACATCATCGCGTGCATAACGTGTAGGCCCCTCTTCGCTAAGATGCGGAATGAACTCATCCGAGAAATAAAACTCGCTATCACTGGCTTGTCTTGCCGTGCGAGTAATTTCTTTTTGCTTGGCATTTCTTTTTGGTTGCTGGACTATGGTATCCTGTTGCAACTTTTTAACGCCCTTTACTGCATCGTTGAATAGGGCGAAATCGTCATCGAAGTCGGTGTCTTTTTTGCTCATCAGGTTATGAATTCTAATTAGAAACGTAATTAGCAGTATTGTAGCGCTTTTCGGAGACAATTTTGGATAAGATTTTTGTAGAAGAAGCGGTATCAGAACTACACACGCTTCAAGATGTGATTCGTTGGACTGTTAGTCGCTTTAACGCAGCGGGCCTATTTTATGGTCACGGCACTGATAACGCGTGGGATGAGGCGGTACAACTAATTTTACCTACTCTTTATCTGCCGATTGATGTTCCTTCGCATGTGATGAACTCTCGTCTAACGAGTAGCGAGCGTCTGCGTATTGTTGAGCGCGTAATCAAGCGTATCAATGAGCGTACACCAACGGCTTACTTAACCAATAAAGCTTGGTTCTGTGGCCTTGAGTTCTTCGTTGATGAGCGCGTTCTTGTGCCTCGCTCTCCAATTGGTGAGCTGATCGAAGCTCAATTCCAACCTTGGTTAATTGAAGAGCCAACTCGCATCATGGATATGTGTACGGGTAGTGGTTGTATTGCTATTGCTTGTGCTCATGCATTCCCTGACGCAGAAGTAGATGCGATTGATATCTCTACAGACGCACTGCAAGTTGCAGAGCAGAACGTTCAAGATCACGGCATGGAGCAGCAAGTGTTCCCAATCCGTTCAGATCTTTTCCGTGACTTGCCAAAAGAGAAATACAACCTGATCGTATCTAACCCACCTTACGTGGACGAAGAAGATATGAACAGCCTGCCAGATGAGTTTACTCACGAGCCAGAACTTGGCCTAGCAGCGGGTACTGACGGTCTGAAATTGGTTCGTCGCATCTTAGCTAACGCACCAGACTACCTAACTGACGACGGTATTCTTATCTGTGAAGTGGGCAACTCAATGGTTCACATGATGGATCAGTACCCAGAGATTCCATTCACTTGGATTGAATTCTCGAACGGTGGTCACGGTGTATTCATGATCACTCGCGAGCAGCTAGTGGCTTGCGCTGACGAATTCTCTATCTACAAAGACTAGGTTACTGTTAGTCGTTAGCTTAGGGATTTAGCTTGGAGATTAAGCTGGAAACTTAAGGTTAGAACCTGATAAGACGTTTTATTTGAAACGTTTGAATTTAAACGCCATGCAGCAATGCATGGCGTTTTGTTATTGCCGAAATTTAAGAGATAAGTAAGCAGCACAGAGTGAACGTGATCAATATTTAGTTGCTTAATATGAATAGCTATTACATATTGGCGCTCAATATTTAGTCGTTTTAGTGAGTTAAGGAGAATTCGCGATGACCTTTGATACATGGATTTATTATTTGTTGGCAGTACTGATTTTAACGACATCGCCGGGGCCAAGCTCTTTGTTGTGCATGACTAAGGGTGTGCAATCTGGTTTTAAGTTATCGATATTTACCGCCTTGGGTAGCGTGACTGCCATTACCGGAATCCTCACGTTATCTTTTACCGGTTTAGGGGTGATCATTGCTTCGTCAGAAGTGGTGTTTAATATCATTAAGTGGACGGGGGCTGCTTACCTTATTTATCTCGGTTGGAAGTCGTTACGATCGAGTCAGCAAGATTACGACAAGTTATCGAATCAACAAGCCGGCTCTCAACCTGTTAAAGAAAGCGCTGCACAGCATTATGTCAGTGGCTTTATTGTTGGTGCGAGTAACCCAAAAGCTATCCTGTTTTTTACCGCACTTTTTCCTCAGTTTATTGACCCATCGATAGCGCTATTTCCTCAATTTGTGGTGTTCGCTTTGACCTTCGTTGTGATGGAATTATCTTGGTTACTGGTTTATGCCTACCTAGGTGCGAAATCATCAAATTGGTTGTTTGCTAAAGGTAGAGCCAAGGTTTTTAATCGTGTGACTGGTGGTGTCTTTATCGGTGCTGGGGCGCTGCTTTCTACGACAAGCAGAGCGTAATTTCCAATTTATCAAAGGCCTGAATAGTTACAGAAAATTATTCAGGCTGTAATAAAAGGTTAATATTAATGTGCTTGCTGATATCGGCATAAAGTCGATATATTGGTGTTACACCATCACATTCTCAGGAGAGATATATGCAGCATCAAGAAATGATTCAACACAGTAATTTTGGCGTAATCAGTCGAACTTGGATTTTCTCTACCCTTTCTCTTCTGGGTATTCTTGCTCTAATGTAGTCAGCTTCATGGCTCTATATTTTTAGTTTTTATTATGAAATCACTTGTTAAAAAGTCTTCAAAGTCAGAACTCTTTCTCTTATAAATGTGGCTTTCTCATCAGGCTAGCCACTTAACTTTTTCTTAGTCATCCTCTTCTAGCAAGCTTCCCCTAGTCATTTACTCCTAGTCGCCATTTCTCGTAGTCGTCTTCTTCCCCTAAAGCCGCCACCTTCTTCCTGTGGAATGGTTTATCACCTTACCTCTATAAACAAGCGCCATCGCACTTCTGAAGTTGTTACGAAACTGTGATAATCTTAAGTTATCTTTTATCTACAGTGTATCTCTCATGTCTGTCTGGGATTCTATTTCATTTAACAATCGATTTACGGCATTACCTCGATTGTTCTATACCCCAATTCAACCTACACCGCTAAACAATGTTCAATGGCTCGCATGGAACCATAACCTTGCGGATGAACTCGGCTTTCCGTCATTTGAGGGCGCCTCAGAGGAATTGCTTGAGACGTTGTCGGGCAATGTTGAACCTGAGCCATTCTCGCCAGTAGCAATGAAATACGCAGGTCATCAGTTTGGCTCTTATAACCCCGATTTAGGTGATGGAAGAGGGCTGTTATTAGCTCAAGTTGTCGCGAAAAGTGGTGAAACGTTCGACTTACACCTTAAAGGTGCGGGTAAAACTCCCTATTCTCGTATGGGCGATGGTCGTGCTGTTATTCGATCAACGGTTCGTGAGTATCTATGTAGCGAAGCGATGGCGGGGCTTAATATCCCAACTACTCGCGCATTGGCGATGATGACTAGCGACACACCCGTTTATCGAGAGAAGCAAGAGTGGGGCGCATTGCTGGTGCGTGCTGCTGAGTCACACATCCGTTTCGGTCACTTTGAACATCTGTTTTATACCAATCAGTTGGCAGAACATAAATTATTGGCCGATAAAGTCATCGAATGGCACTTCCCGGAATGCCTCGATGACGACAAACCCTACGCTGCTATGTTTAATCAGATTGTTGATCGCACTGCGGAAATGGTCGCGCTGTGGCAAGCGAATGGTTTTGCTCATGGGGTGATGAACACCGATAACATGTCGATCATAGGGCAAACCTTCGATTATGGCCCGTTCGCCTTCTTAGATGAATATGACCCTCGCTTGATCTGTAATCACTCCGACTATCAAGGTCGTTATGCCTTTAATCAGCAGCCTAGAATTGGATTATGGAATTTGTCGGCACTGGCTCATTCTCTTTCTCCGCTGGTGGATAAAGCCGATTTAGAGGCCGCGTTAGAACAGTACGAACCACAAATGAACGGTTATTTCAGTCAGCTGATGCGCCGTAAGTTAGGATTGCTTTCGAAACACGAAGGTGACAGTCGCTTGTTTGAATCTATGTTCGAGCTGATGTCGCAAAACAAAGTCGATTACCCAAGATTCTTTAGAACGCTATCGAACCTAGATACATTGCTGCCGCAAGACGTGATTGATTTGGTTATCGACCGCGAGGCCGCAAAGCTATGGGTGGATAACTACTTGCAACGCTGTGAATTGGAAGAGAGTTCAGTGGCCGAGCGCTGTGAAAAGATGCGACAAGTAAACCCGAAATACATCCTCAGAAACTACCTAGCCCAGCTTGCGATAGATAAAGCTGAGCGCGGTGATAGCAGCGATATTGATGCACTAATGGTGGTGCTGGCAGACCCTTATGCGGAACATCCTGACTACGAACATCTTGCTGCCTTGCCGCCTGAGTGGGGCAAAGCAATGGAAATCAGCTGTTCCTCTTAACCTTCTATGATTCTTTGAGTCGCTAAGTACAGGTAGAGGTCACTAAGATGTGATCTTTATCTGTTTGTTCGTCTAACTTTACAAACATGTCAATAATCAAATAATCGGCCAGCCTATACACTATGTGAATAAGTTGTAAATTTAATAGGTTTGGGCGATGCCAACAAATACTCGAATTCTCGTGGTGGATGATGATCAAGAAATCTGCGAGCTGCTGGAAGAGTACCTCACAAAATCGGGTTTCGATGTTTCTTCGGTGGGAGATGGTGTTGAACTCGAAACTCATCTGCAAAACCAAGGTTATCCAGACCTGATTCTGCTTGATGTGATGCTCCCCGGTGACGACGGTTTTACCTTGTGTCAGCGAGTCCGAAAACAATCCAATGTGCCTATCATTATGCTGACAGCGGTATCGGATGAAACCGATCAGATTATCGGCTTAGAAATTGGTGCAGATGATTACATCGCGAAGCCGTTTAGTCCTCGTCAGTTAATGGCTCGAATCAAAGCGCTATTACGCCGTGTACAAGTGGTGGACGACAAGCCAAGTGATGCATTGCCAAAGCAGATTATTTTTGGTGATTGGACGCTCGATACGCTCGCGCACCGAATCTATCACAACGAAAACTCAGAAGAGATGGACTTGTCGGGCAGTGACTTTTCTTTGTTGATGTTGTTCTTAACTCGTCCTAACGAAGTTCTCGACCGTGACACAATATCTTTCGCTACCAGAGGCCGTGAAGCGCTGCCTTTTGAACGTGGCATTGACGTACAGCTTAGCCGCCTGAGAAGCCGATTGGGCGACAGTGGTAAATATCCTCACTACATCAAAACCATGCGCGGTAATGGCTACATTCTTGCTGTGCCGGTTCAGTATGAACATTGATAATCAAGTGCTGTTAATGAACACCTTGCCAATGAAGTATTTCCTATGAACTGGTTGAGTCGATTAAAACCAAACTCTTTGGTCGCAAGAACCTTATTGTTGACGTTGTTAGCCGTTGTGATTGCTCAAGGCATCGCAACGTCTATATGGTATAGCGAATCAAAACACAAAGAGCTGGAAGGAATTCGTTCTGCCTCGTCGAGCATGGCGAACATGTTTGCTTCAACGGTGACTTTTTTCCAATCTCTACCCGTTAAATATCGTCATATCGTGCTGGATCAAATACGGAATATGGGCGGTACGCGCTTCTTCGTTTCTTTCAATAAAGAGGCTTTGATTGTCGAACCGATCCCCGATACCCGTTTAAAAACAGCCTCGATTGAAGCGATAGAAAGTGTTTTGAGTAGCAAACTCAATAAAGTGGCGTCAGTGCGGGTAGATTTTTCTCGACCTGAACACCTTCGCTTGCTTAAAAACGACATCTACTTAAGCGATCTCCCGCGATCTTGGGCACATCATACTTTAACGTTAGAACCGCTGAATCCACCCATTCTGGTTGTACAAATCGAATTGACCAGTCACGAATGGGTATACATTGCGGCATTGTTGCCTGCTCCATATGTGAAACTCGACGATACGATTCTTGGCAGAGAGCAGGTGATCTTCTTAGTTTCTTCAACGCTTATTTTGCTGGTTCTAACTTACTTGATGATTCGTCGCCAAGTGCGTCCTCTGAAAAAGTTAGCAAGGGCGGCCAATGAGATGAGTATGGATATTCAGCAGCCTCCGCTAAACGAAGAAGGGGCGACTGAACTGGTCACCGCAACCCGAGCCTTTAATCGCATGCAGCAACGGATTCGTCGCTATGTTGCCGACCGAGAGCACCTTTTTTCTGCGATCTCCCATGACTTAAAGACACCAATAACACGTCTAAGATTGCGTGCAGAGTTGTTGGAGAGTGAAGTAAAGAAAGACAAATTCAATAAAGATCTCGATGAGCTCGAGATGATGGTCAAAGGTGCTTTGCAAGCGGTAAGAGACACCGATCTACACGAGAATAATGCCATTATTGACCTCAACGAAATGGTACTTTCTGTTATTGAATCTCATAACCAGTATCAGACAAAAGTTGAGTTTGAGCCGGTCGTCATTGAGCCACTGGTCGCGAAACCACTGGCGATTAAGCGTGTACTGACCAACTTAATTGACAACGCGGTTAAGTATGGTTCATCAGCTGTCGTGGAAGTTAGTGGTGATGAGCTTTGGGTTGTCGTGACTATTCAAGACCGTGGGAATGGCATTCCTGAAGACAAGTTAGAGATGGTTTTTGAACCCTATTTTAGGCTAGCAACGGATGATCAAGGACACGGACTTGGCCTCGGGATCTGCCGAAACATCCTGCACGGACACGGTGGAGATCTCATTATTCGCAACTCCTCTCAAGGTGGCTTGGAAGTCAAAGTCTATATCCCAACAGGCCTAGAAGTGTAGTGTAACAATCGTGTTACATTGGGGTTACCTTTTGTTTCAATCTTATCAGTCAGAATAAGTAGACTCTTTATTGAACCGGGCGTCGAGTCCGCTAAACATGGAAGATTATAATGAAAATCAATAAAACCCTACTTACTCTATCTCTTCTTGCTGCCTCAACATTTTCTCAAGCTGGTGAAGTGGAAGTGCTTCACTGGTGGACTGCCGGTGGCGAAGCGAAATCCGCGGCGGTACTGAAAGAGATGATTGAAGAACAAGGCCATACTTGGAAAGACTTCGCAGTTGCTGGTGGCGGCGGTGAAAGTGCGATGACTGTTTTGAAAACGCGAGCAGTATCGGGCAACCCTCCATCTGCGGCGCAGATTAAAGGTCATGATATTCAGGAGTGGGGTGGTTTAGGTTTTCTAACGTCTCTCGATGCGACTGCAAAACAAGAACAATGGGATGAACTACTACCAGAAGTAGTGACTAAAGTGATGAAGTGGGATGGCGAATATGTGGCAGTTCCTGTCAACGTTCACCGTGTTAACTGGCTTTGGGCTAACCCTGTTGTTTTAGAAAAATCAGGCGTGACGGTTCCAACGACATTAGATGAGTTCTTTGTAGCTGCAGACAAGATTAAAGCGGCTGGCTTCATTCCATTAGCTCATGGCGGTCAGCCTTGGCAAGACGCGACAGTATTCGAAGCCGTGGCACTTGATGTACTAGGCAGTGAAGACTACAACAAAGCGTTCGTTGATCTTGATATGGACGTATTATCTGGCGACAAAATGGTGGAAGTGTTCACCAAGTTCAAAAAGATGCGTGATTACATCGACAGCAACTCTCCTGGTCGTGATTGGAACGTAGCAACCTCAATGGTTATCAATGGCGAAGCCGCGATGCAGATCATGGGTGACTGGGCGAAAGGTGAATTTACTGCGGCAGGCAAAGTGCCGGGTAAAGATTACATCTGTGCACCAGCTCCAGGTACTGACGGCCAATTTACCTTCAATATCGATAGCTTTGCGTTCTTCGAGTTAAGTGACAAAGAGAACCAAAAAGCGCAGCAAGACCTAGCAAAAACCATTCTTACCAAGGATTTCCAAGAAGTATTCAACCTTAACAAAGGTTCTATCCCTGTACGTCTAGATATGGACATGTCTAAATTCGACCAATGTGCGTTGGATTCAATGGCTACTTTCAAAGCGAGTGCTGAATCGGGCGATCTTGTTCCGAGTATGGCTCACGGCCTAGCGACGACAAGTTACGCGCAAGGCGCAATTTACGACGTGGTAACCAACTTCTTCAACGAGAAAGATGCCGATCCAAAAGAAGCGGCAGCCAAGTTAGCGAAAGCAGTGAAAGCGGCTATCTAATCTAACTTGATAAGCGACACACAACGCACATAAGTGAAGGGTTGTGTTGCTTTATCGAACCCCCAGGGTGGGTAGGCTCGTAGGGAGCCTATCTGCTCTTCACTCCCAATTCTGATATGCGTGATGCTGATGTGGTGCCGAAAGGTAAGCCATCGGCTCGATTGTGCAACAAGGATAAGTTATGGAGCATGTTTTGACTGAGTCGACTCCAAAACCCACAAGGAGCCAGCCTGCACCGAAACCGAGTTTTGCTGACAGGTTACAACATTGGTTACCTAAAATGGTACTTGCGCCGACCGCGTTAGTGACCGTGGTGTGTATCTACGGCTACATTTTTTGGACGGCAGCGCTGTCGTTCACCAACTCTCGATTTCTGCCGAGCTTTAACTTCGTTGGTTTAACCCAATATGAAAAGCTGATGGACAACGATCGTTGGATCACCTCAATCACTAACCTCGGTGTGTTTGGCTTTCTTTTTATGGCGATTGCTATCTTGCTTGGTGTTGGTTTAGCGGTATTGCTTGACCAGAATATCCGCCAAGAAGGGGCGATTCGAACTATCTATCTCTACCCAATGGCGTTGTCATTCATCGTGACAGGTACGGCGTGGAAATGGATTCTTAATCCGGGTCTTGGCATTGAAAAGCTGATGCAAGACTGGGGATTTACCGACTTCAAATTTGATTGGCTAGTTGACTCGGAAATGTCGGTGTATACCTTGGTTATCGCGGCACTTTGGCAGTCTTCAGGCTTTGTGATGGCGATGTTCTTAGCGGGTCTTCGCGGCATCGATTCATCAATTATCAAAGCGGCACAAATTGATGGGGCAAGCTTACCTACTATTTATCTCAAAATCATTCTGCCTTGCTTGCGCCCTGTGGTTTTCAGTGCGGTGATCATCACCTCACACATCGCGATTAAGAGCTTCGACCTTGTGACCGCAATGACGGCGGGTGGCCCGGGTTATTCATCGGACCTTCCTGCGCTATTCATGTATGCACACTCATTTACGCGTGGACAAATCGGCCTTGGTGCTGCCAGTGCCATGATGATGCTTGCTGGTATTTTAGCGATTCTCGTGCCTTATCTTTACTCTGAACTTAGGGAGAAAAAGTCATGATGAATAACATCAATTTTGCTCGAATCTTTATCTATTCAGCACTGCTTTTCTTCTGTTTAGTGTATCTAATGCCATTGTTCGTGATGGTGCTGACCTCATTCAAAACTCTGCCTGATATCAAGGCGGGCAACCTGATGAGCTTGCCGAAAGAGTGGGTGTTCGATGCTTGGTATAAAGCGTGGGACACCGCTTGTACGGGCGTGAAATGTGAAGGCATCAAAGGCTACTTCTGGAACTCATTCCAAATGGTGATTCCAGCGGTTGCGATTTCAACACTGCTCGGTGCATTCAATGGCTATGTGGTGACGAAATGGCAATTTAGAGGTTCAAACCTGTTCTTTAGTTTGTTGTTATTTGGCTGCTTCATTCCATTCCAAGTGGTGCTACTGCCAATGGCGACCATGCTTGGCAAGATGGGGTTAGCGAACACAACCATCGGCTTGGTGATTGTGCACGTTATCTACGGCATGGCATTTACAACACTGTTTTTCCGTAACTTCTATATCTCGATCCCTGATGAATTAATCAAGGCGGCAAAGCTCGATGGTGCTGGCTTCTTTACCATCTTCTTCAAGATCTTATTACCGATCTCAACGCCAATCATCATGGTGACGGTGATCTGGCAGTTCACCGCTATCTGGAATGATTTCTTGTTTGGGGTGGTCTATTCGGGCTCAGAAACTCAGCCAATCACTGTGGCATTAAATAACTTAGTCAACACCAGTACGGGCGTTAAAGAATATAACGTCGACATGGCTGCCGCGATCATCGCCGCACTGCCAACGCTGTTGGTATATGTCTTCGCAGGAAAATATTTTGTTCGTGGCCTAACGGCAGGATCAGTAAAAGGATAATTACCCATGGCAACATTAGATTTAAAACAGATCCGTAAAACCTATCGCAACGCGGACAACGAAACGTTAAAGGGCATCGACATCAGTATCGATTCGGGGGAATTTTTGATACTTGTCGGCCCTTCGGGGTGTGGAAAATCCACCCTAATGAACACCATTGCTGGGCTCGAGAATATTAGCTCGGGTGAGATTGTAATTGACGGCATAGACGTGGCGCAGGTTGAACCTAAAGATCGCGATATCGCCATGGTATTCCAATCCTACGCGCTTTACCCAAACATGACGGTACGTGGCAATATCGCTTTCGGTCTGAAGATTCGCAAGATGCCTCAGGACGAGATTGATGCAGAAGTGAATCGAGTGGCAGAAATGCTGCAAATAGAGCAGTTGCTTGATCGTAAACCATCGCAGCTTTCTGGTGGTCAGCGTCAACGTGTCGCGATGGGACGCGCTCTGGCTCGTCGCCCTAAGCTTTATCTATTTGATGAGCCACTTTCGAACTTGGATGCTAAGTTACGTGTTGAGATGCGTCATCAGATTAAGCGCTTACACCAGAAGCTCAATACCACGATCGTTTATGTAACCCATGATCAGATCGAGGCAATGACACTGGCTGATCGCATCGCAGTAATGAAAGATGGCGAGCTACAGCAGTTAGGCACACCGCAAGAGATCTACACCAAACCCAACAATATGTTTGTGGCTGGCTTTATGGGGTCACCGTCAATGAACTTCATTAAAACCATGGTGGACTTGGATGAGGAACAGAATCCGATTATTAAAGTGGTTGGTACTGCAGATCAAGAACACCATATTCGTTTGCCACAAAGTATGCGCGACCAAGACGGCAAAGAATTGGTGATTGGGCTGCGTCCAGAACACATTACTGAACAGGAAGGCGATGATGTTTCTGCCTCGACAAAGCTGGACTTACAGCTGGAGGTATTGGAGCCAACAGGGCCAGATACCATCGCAATGGTTAAAGTGAACGACCAAGAAGTAGCGTGTCGTTTATCGCCAGAATTTGAAGTGTCGGTTGGGCAAATGGCACCGCTTCATTTTGACTTATCAAAGGCGGTATTCTTCGATGCTCAAACCGAAGCGAGAATCGACTTCTAACTTCTAGTTGCTGAGTTAGTTTAACAATCAAAGTTCATGTCTAAATCAAAGGCAGTATCACCAACTACTAATAAGTAACGTGATGCTGCCTTTTTCGTTGTCTATACTTGCTTTTTATCCCTTATAAAAACAGAGGGATAAACGATATATATGCTTCTACTGCAATAATATCGTGATTTAGTATCCCTTAGCTCTATAAAGCTGACGTAGAAACGCGTAGGATCACACTACTTTAGACCAGAAACTAGGCTGCACCTTGGTGCATAAACAGAAGAATACATGAAACTAACAGCAAAACCAGCGGCGAATAACGCTTTACTTATTTCTATTACGACACCGGATTTTAAAGGTGACGAAGCAAAAGAGTCTCTTGCCGAACTTGCTCGCTTAGTGACAACCCTAGGGTTTAAAGTCGTCGGTACGCAATCGCAACACCACAGTTCATCTCAAAGACAGAATGTGTTGGGTGCAGGTAAGCTCGCCGAAATTGCACATCTAACTGGTTACCAAGGCTCTATTGAAGAAGCTGAAGATGAAGACTTTCTTGATGAGTCGGGTTTGTTTGATTCTGAAATCGATGAGCTAGATTTTGATGATCTTCCAACGGGCAATTTCCAGTACGGTGCCGCTGATGTTGTGGTATTTGACTGTGATTTAAGTCCATCTCAAATGCGTACTGTTGAGGCGAGTTTGGGTGTGGAAGTATTTGACCGTACTGGCATCATCATCGAAATCTTTAGCCGCCACGCTCGTACTCGTACTGCTCGTCTGCAAGTTGATATCGCTCGTTTAAACTACTTAGTGCCACGTCTTCGTGAAACGGCTGAGGGCGATAAAGAGCGTCAAATGGGTCAGGGCGCCGGTGAAACTTCACTAGAGCTAGACCGTCGTAACGTACGTGACCAAATTGCTGCGCTTAAGCGTGAGCTAGTAAGCGTACAAGATGAAATGAAGACCCGACGCACAAGGCGCGCGGAGCTTTTCACTGTTGCTTTAGTTGGCTACACCAATGCCGGTAAGTCTTCGATGATGCGTGCAATGACCGCAACCGAAGTGGTGGGTGAAGATAAACTGTTCGCAACGCTAGATACGACGGTTCGTGCGCTTCAGCCGATTACTCAACCGCGTATTCTGGTTTCAGATACAGTGGGTTTCATCAAGAAATTGCCACACGATCTGGTTGCATCATTCCACTCAACGCTAGCAGAAGCGCACGATGCTTCATTGTTGCTTTATGTGGTTGATGCTTCTGATGTTTCATTCCGCGCACAACTTGATGTGGTACACGACGTATTAGCACAAGTGGGTGTTGAAGGCAGCGAAAAACTATTAGTGCTGAATAAGTGCGATAGATTGACTGAAGAACAGCAATTAGAGCTGATCGAAGAATTCCCAGATGCGATGCTAACGTCGACTCGTGATCCGCTAGATATTACGAAACTGCACAAGTATATCGTTGGTGTTGCTGAAGAAGGTATGATCGAAGAAGAGATCACTATCCCTTATTCTGGACAAGGCATTATCGGCGAGATTCGCTCAAACATGAGTGTGGTTAAAGAAGAGTACGATTACGAGTGTATTAAGTTGACTGTTCGCTCTAGTGAAATTGATTTAGCTCGACTGAAAAAGCGTATGCAGAATTCTTAATCTTTTATAGCGTTTAGACACAAGTTCAAATACCAAAAAAGAGAGCCTAGGCTCTCTTTTTTATTGAATCGTGATAAGCACAGCTCGAGCTCTGCTTATCGGTCTTCTTCTGGAAGTTTGACGTTCAGTTCTAATACTGAGATGTCGTCATCTTTGTGTTCGAAAGTCAGATCAACCATTGATGGATCGACGTCAACGTACTTCGCAATACACTTCAAGATGTCTTCTTTTAGTTGCGGCAGATAAGACGGTGCTGGGTCGTCATGGCTGCGTCGCTCGGCAACAATGATCTGCAAACGCTCTTTAGCTAGGTTTGCGGTTGTCTTTTTTTGTGGTCTAAAAAACTCTAGTAATGACATTGCGAATTAGCCCCCGAACAGTCTTTTGAAGATGCCTTTCTTCTGTTCCGTTAAGAAACGGAAGTCCACTTGGCTACCCAGTAGTCGCTCTACAGTATCATTGTAAGCCATACCTGCATCGGTTGCTTCGTCAAAAATAACTGGAACACCTTTGTTCGACGCGTTCAGTACTGCTTGGCTCTCTGGGATGACACCCAGTAGAGAGATGTGAAGAATCTCTTCAACGTCTTCAACACTTAGCATCTCACCTTGAGTTACACGTGCTGGGTTGTAGCGAGTCAGTAAAAGGTGCGTTTTCACTGGTTCTAAGCCATCTTCTGAACGACGAGACTTAGAATCAAGAATACCGAGAATACGGTCTGAATCGCGTACAGAAGAAACTTCTGGGTTAGTCGTAACAATCGCTTCATCAGCAAAGTAAAGCGCCATCAGAGCGCCTTGCTCGATACCTGCAGGAGAATCACAGATGATGAAATCAAAGCCCATTTCATCTAGTTCATCAAATACACGACGAACACCATCTTTTGTTAGTGCATCTTTATCACGAGTTTGAGAAGCCGGAAGAATGAATAGATTCTCTGTGCGCTTGTCTTTGATCATCGCTTGGTTCAGTGTCGCTTCGCCATTGATAACGTTAACGAAGTCGTACACAACACGACGCTCACAACCCATGATTAAATCTAGGTTACGCAGACCGATATCAAAGTCGATAACTGCGGTTTTCTTCCCTTTTAAAGCTAAGCCTGAGGCAATAGCTGCACTGGAGGTCGTTTTGCCTACCCCGCCTTTACCTGACGTTACAACGATAATGCGTGCCATTTTGTTTTCCTTTTTATTTCTCTTATATTGCGAGGACATCAACGTGTAATACATCGTTTGCCATACTGAACATGGTTTTCTTCTGCCAGTACTCGCTTTCAATTTGATCGCTGAGCCAGTAATTTCCAGCAATGGAAACCAGCTCGGCTTGTAAATCGTTACAAATTATTTTTGCTTCAGTTTGACCACTCGCGCCTGCAATCGCACGACCGCGTAAAGTACCATGGATATGGATGCTGCCATCGGCTATGACTTCTGCGCCAGCACTCACATGGCTGAGGATCAATAGATCGCCATCTTTTGCATACACTTGCTGACCAGAACGAATAGGCGTTCTCACCACTTTTATCGGAGCCATCTTCGCTGGAGCTTGAGAAGGCGATTTACTGGCTGTCATCACTGCAAAACCAGCTTCTTTCGCTAGGTTCTGCATACGTTTATCCGAACAACCAGCCACACCTACTGGGATCATGCCCGCTTGAGATATACCCTCTTTCAGTTGCACAAAATCGATATCACCCGCTACTTTGCTAATATTGATAACAACAGGCGCAGCAGCGAAAAAAGTGGGAGCTTGGTTTACTTTTTCTTGAAGAAAAGACACCGCATTTTCGACTTGATCATCGGATAAGTGCAAAACAGATAGCGTAAAACTGCTACCTTTTAGATCTGGATTACTAGACATCGAAAACTACAGGACCTCAATAGCGGATTGGTACAATTTCTTTATCAATAAAATAAAGGGCGTTGCCTGAAACTTGGTTTATCATGTTATATTCCCAAACCAAGCACAGCAAGTAATCTTGTTGTCAAATGAACGTTTTGTTCCCAATATTTCCCTTAACATAAACTATTGATCTCGTAAGTGAGAGTTTTGTAGTCATAAACAATAAAAAGGTTTGTCATGCTGTGTTCTATATATAAAAGTTCAAAGAAAGAAGGAACATACCTTTATATCCCTAAGAAGGATGATTTCTCACAAGTTCCTGACGCATTGATGCAAATGTTTGGTAAACCTAGTTTTGTAATGGTAATTAAAATGGATGGCCGTAAACTGGCGCAAGTGAACATCGATAAAGTGAGAGAATCACTGAACACCGATGGTTTCTTTTTGCAGGTTCCGCCACCACCGGTTAATGAACTTGAACTTCATAAAGAGCGTAAAGCTCAGCAAAACGTTCAAGACGAAGAGTGATAGCTACCTTAATTCAGGGAGGAGTGATCGTTGAGTAAATTTTCGAAAACCATATTGGCTGTGTCGGCCTTACTATTGGGTAATAGCCTGACGATTGGTTCAGTTCAGGCTGAAGAGCTGAGCTTTGAGCAATATGTAGAGAAACTAAAGCAACAAGGCCGTGCAGAAGGCATCTCTGAAACGATCATTGATCAGGCCTTTGATGGTGTGACGTTTAAGCCAAGAGCGGTGAAAGCCGATAAGAATCAACCTGAGAAAAAACTGACTCTGGATGAATACATTCCACGCGCGGTTCCAGATTGGAAAGTGAAGCAGGCGAGATCGCTCTATAAGAAGCATTATTCAGCGTTGAAGCGCATTGGTGATGAATATGGTGTTCAACCAAGATTCATTGTCGCGCTATGGGGTGTTGAGAGTAACTTTGGTAAGTTCACGGGTAACTACAGTGTTATTGATGCTCTCACGACTATGGCCTATGAAGGACGTAGAGAAGCCTTCTTCCGTAGTGAAGCGATGGCGGCGTTGAAGATTCTTGATCAAGGTCATATTGCACCACAAGAGATGAAAGGATCCTGGGCTGGTGCGATGGGGCAGCCTCAGTTTATGCCAAGCTCATTCTTAGCTTATGCCGCTGACGGTAACGGCGACGGCAAGAAAGATATTTGGGGTACTGAAGAGGATGTATTTGCTTCAGCGGCGAATTATCTCAGCCAATCGGGTTGGGATGACAAATATACTTGGGGCCGTCAGGTTCACGTACCGTCGACTGTGTCTATTGAAATGCAAGGCCGAGGCGAAGACAAAGCGAAATACTTAAAAGAGTGGTCTGAGCTCGGTATTAAGCGCTTTGACGATCGCCCACTACCAACGCTTGATGAAGATATTAAAGCTTGGCTAATTATGCCAGACGATGAAACTGGCCGTTCTTACCTCATTTACAACAACTACAATGTGTTAATGAAGTGGAATCGTTCTTACTACTTTGCTTTGGCAGTTAGCCACTTAGCAGACAGAATTAAGTTTGATTAATCGACCTAATTTGATTAACAGATTTAGGTCGCTTTGAATAGCATTTGGCCTACCATAGGCAGAACGAACTAAAGGACTCTTCGGAGTCCTTTTTCTTTTATATTTCAGAGATTTTTAAAGGTGGCCTTGTGCTAACAGATAGAGCCGCACAGATGGTGATATTCCATGCGTTAATCAAGCATGAAGGCTTTACCAGTGCAGCAAAAAGTTTGAATGTGTCGGTGTCTCACATCAGTAAGCAAGTTGCTTTGCTCGAGGATTCGATAGGTATCAAGCTGGTGCAACGAACCACACGCAGCCTGACACTAACTGAAGCAGGGGAAGTGTTCTATCAACATTGTGAGCAGCTGTTCAATACGGTGAAAGCGGCTCAAATGGATATGGATAGCCAGCGTGACGACATTTCTGGAATATTCCGCATAGGCTTGTCTCAGTCATTTGGCACACTGCATATCATTCCAGCGATTGATCAGCTCAGACAGCTCTATCCGCAGCTGAGAATTGAAGTGCATTTGTTCGATTACAAAGTGGATATGATTGAGGAGCGCTTGGATCTTTGGATCACCAATAATGAAGACCTGCCAGAAGGTTATATAGCGCAGCGTTTAGCCGACAGCCAATTTGTGGTAGCCGCATCACCGGATTATCTGATTAAAGCTGGTACTCCTCATGTGCCATCTGATCTGATTGACCATAACTGTCTTATCTATCGCAGCCGTGAACGAGACTACACGTCATGGGCGTTTGATAACGGGCAAGAAAACCTCAGTGTCAAAGTGGCGGGCGATTACTCGGTGGATTTGGCTGAGGCGGTACGAGACGCAGCTGTATCTGGGTGGGGTGTTGCTTATTTGGCGACTTATTTAGTCAAAGAGGAGTTTAGAACAGGCAAGTTAATCCAAGTATTACCAGAATGGAGAGCCAGTCAGTTGATGCCATTCTATGCCGTCTATCCGAGTCGAAAGAACATGCCAAAGAAGCTTTCAGCAGTGATTGAGTTCATCAAACAGCATGTTGGTTCGCCGACGTATTGGGACAAAAACCTCAAAACTTGCGTTGAGCTGCATCGTTAATTGTTTCCTAATTCATAAATATAATTTCCATATGGAAAAAGTATGCTTTTTGAACAAGTTAATCCATTAAAATTCAATGCTTTAATCTAATCTTGGGCAAGTTGCTGATAATCCCAACATCACATTAACAACCGCACCTTGCCGCAAACGATTTCCTCTATACAATGCGTCGCCTTTCCTACCTACAACTTTTAGGTTGACGCATATGGCTTCCCTACTTGGAATTATCACTATTTTAGTAGCCGCTTGGTTACTATCTACGGACAGAAAAAATATCCCGCTAAGAACTGTCTCTTTGGCTTTCTTACTGCAAATCTCATTCGCGCTATTGGTTCTTTATGTGCCAATGGGTAAAGAAGCGCTGAATGCAGCTACTGGTGCGGTGTCTAGCTTGATCAACTACGGTCAAGAGGGGATTAACTTCCTATTCGGTGGCCTAACGAATAACGGATTTGTTTTCGCTATTAATGTTCTCGGCATCATTATCTTTTTCTCTGCATTGATTTCAGGTTTGTATCACATCGGCTTTATGCCAAAGGTGATCAACATAATCGGCGGTGCTTTGCAGAAGTTTCTAGGCACAGGTCGTGCGGAGTCACTGTCTGCAACGGCAAACATTTTTGTTGGCATGATCGAAGCGCCATTGGTGGTTAAGCCTTACCTAAAACATATGACGGACTCACAACTGTTTGCTGTGATGGTATGTGGTTTGGCTTCTGTTGCTGGCGGCACGCTAGTGGGTTATGCATCGCTGGGTGTTGACCTAAACTATCTGATCGCTGCGGCATTCATGTCGGCACCAGCTGGTCTATTGATGGCTAAAATCTTAGTACCAGGCAGCCCAGAGGATGTTCAAGAAGATATTGAGTCTGGTGTAGAGATTCCACGAGCAACAAACGTAGTTGAGGCAATGGCAGATGGGGCTATGTCTGGACTTCGTATTGCCGTTGCGGTGGGTGCGACACTTCTAGCCTTTATCAGTGTGATTGCGATGCTGAATGGCTTGTTAGGTATTGTTGGTGGCTGGTTTGGCGTAAACCTAAGCTTCGAACTTATCCTAGGTTATGTGTTCGCACCCGTTGCATGGCTGATCGGTGTACCGTGGTCTGAAGCTGTGGTTGCAGGCTCGCTGATCGGTAACAAAATCGTTGTGAATGAGTTTGTGGCTTTCATCCAGTTAATGGACGTAAAAGATGCACTGAGTGAGCACTCAAAAGCGATCGTTACTTTTGCACTATGTGGTTTTGCTAACATCTCTACCATGGCGATTCTGATTGGCGGTTTGGGTAGCTTAGTTCCAGAGCGTCGCTCTTTCATCTCACAATATGGCTTCAAAGCGATTTGTGCGGGTGTGCTTGCCAACTTAATGAGCGCTGCGATCGCTGGCGTGGTGCTTTCTCTGTAGCTAGATGATAAGTACAGAGTGGATGAGTCAGTCACTTTATTTCCCCTATAGTAAAGTGACTGATTAATCACACTAATATTCGGTTAGCATGAAAAAGAGAGCCTATAGTTTAATGACATAGGCTTTCTTGTTTCAGCAAATAGGTTTGTATCACAAGGTGTGGTGCAAATTTTTTAGGGGCACAAATGGATTTGTCGATTACTTCATCCTTGGCGTTAATTGGACTGCTGTCCTTAACGTGTCAATTGTTAGGCTGGCGCTTACGTCTTCCTGCTATTCTTCCTCTTCTTATTGTCGGCCTACTTTTAGGTCCCGGTCTTAACATCCTTAATCCCGATGCCATTTTTGGTGACGTGCTATTTCCGCTGATTTCATTAGGTGTCGCTATTATTCTGTTTGAAGGTGCATTGACCCTGAATTTCAAGGAAATAAGAGGTCATGGTCGTATGGTGACGCACCTCGTGAGTTTCGGCATGCTGATTACTTGGGCGTGTATTGTTGTTGGTGCTTATTACTTTGTGGACTTCAGTTGGCCATTAGCCGCGCTGTTTGCTGCCTTAGTGGTGGTGACGGGTCCAACCGTTATTGTTCCCATGCTGCGCAGCATTCAGCCCAAATCTTCGTTAGGCAGCATCTTGCGCTGGGAAGGGATAGTGATTGATCCGATTGGCGCTCTGTTTGCCGTTCTCGTTTACGAATACATTGTTTCTTCAGCCGATCCTACAAGCCATGTACTGTCGGCTTTGGGGCTGACTCTAGCCATCGGTTTAGGCTTAGGGATCATCGGTGGCTATTTGATTGCCAAGATGCTGAAAGGGCATTGGGTTCCGCATTATTTGCGTAACGTGGCAGTTCTAACGTTGATGTTGGCGGCATTCTCTTTTTCTAATGATCTGAGTGAAGAGTCTGGCCTATTAACCGTGACCATCATGGGCATCTGGCTCGCCAACGTGAAAGGCTTGGATCTTGAAGACATTATTGAGTTCAAAGAGACCTTAACCGTGTTACTCATTTCTGCGTTGTTTATTCTGTTAGCTAGCAGGCTTGATTCAGGGACTTTTCTCTCAATAGGTTGGGGCGGAATTGGCTTATTAGCGGTCGTCATGCTGGTGGCTCGTCCTCTGAGTGTGTGGATCAGCGGGATCGGCACGGATCTTACCTCAGCAGATAAATGGTTTTTGAGCTGGATGGCGCCTCGCGGGATCGTTGCTGCCGCAGTTTCTTCTCTGTTTGCTATCAAACTTCAAGAGAAGCAATTAATCGAAGGGGCGGATCTACTGGTGCCCATGGTGTTCTTGGTCATTATTGGTACGGTTGTGATTCAGAGCCTAACCGCGAGTTGGTGGGCGAGAAGGTTGGGTGTGACTCAAGAGAAAGCACAAGGGGTTATCTTCTTTGGTGCGACTCATTTTTCACGCCAGTTTGCCAAAGTGCTGGCGACACACAGCATCAACAGTGTGCTTGCTGATACCAACTGGGAGAGCATTCGCTTAGCGCGTATGGATAATCTGAATGTCTATTTTGGTAACCCAGCCTCAAATCACGCGGAAAATAATCTGGAATTGGATGGGATAGGGCGCGCCATGATCGTCTCGCCTTATCGTCAAACCAACCCATTAGTCAGTATGCATTATCAAGATGAGTTTGGTGAAAACAAGGTGTTTGAGCTTGAATCGACAGAAACTAAACACGAAAGGCATTCAGTGAGTCGAGATGGCAACAGAAGTCTGTTTTCGGAAGGAATTACCTATTCCAAGCTTAACTCCTTGATGGCTCAAGGCTGCCAAATAAAGAGTACAGGTTTGACCGAAGCGTTTGACCTTAATGAGTTTAACGCCCTGTATCCTAAAGCGATTCCACTCGGTGTGATTACTGGCGGTGATTTCCGTTTAGTGACACAAGGTTCTGATTTGGAAAAACTGGTATCAACGGAGTGTGCGATCATTAGTTTATTGCCGCCTTCGGATCCAACGGAAAGAACTGATGCTCCAGATAAGTAGTGAGTGCTCTGTATTTAAAGCGAGTCACTTTGTATCAAAAACGAATAGCTCAGTATCAAAAAAGCCGCAACGTTTTAACGCTGCGGCTTTTTAATTCTGTTTATGCTGTCGTTCGCAGATTATTTAGAGTGGAATTGCTCACAAGCGATCATGGTGTTCTCGATTAGGCTTGCTACTGTCATTGGACCAACACCACCCGGAACTGGTGTGATGAAGCTTGCGCTCTCTTTCGCGACATCGTATTCAACGTCGCCAACGAGTTTGCCAGATTCCAAACGATTGATACCTACATCGACCACAACAGCACCTTTCTTAATCCAAGCACCAGGAATGAAGTTAGGCTTACCAACGGCTACAACAACAACATCTGCTTGACGTACATGACCCTCAAGGTCTTTGGTGAAGCGGTGACATGTTGTCGTTGTACAACCGGCTAGAAGAAGCTCTAATGTCATTGGGCGACCTACGATGTTTGATGCGCCAACCACAACCGCGTGTTTGCCACGTAAGTCGATGTTATAACGGTCAAGCAGCGTAATGATGCCTTTAGGCGTACAAGAGCGAAGCTTAGGCATACGCTGAGCCAAACGACCTACGTTGTATGGGTGGAAGCCATCAACGTCTTTTTCTGGCGTGATGCGCTCAAGAACTTGAGTGCTATCAATACCAGCCGGCAGAGGAAGTTGAACAAGAATACCGTCAATCTCCGGGTCTTCGTTCAGTTGGTCTACCAGTGTTAATAATTCGTCTTCTGTAGCAGTGGCTGGCAAGTCGTAAGATTTAGATACGAAGCCAACTTCTTCACATGCTTTACGTTTACTTCCTACGTAAACCTGAGAAGCAGGGTCTTCACCCACTAAAACAACCGCTAGGCCCGGAGCGCGTAATCCAGCTTGAGTGCGAGCTTTTACACGAGCCGCAACTTCAGAGCGAACCGTTTGAGAAATTAGCTTTCCATCAATATTTTGAGCAGTCATGAATTTCCTTAGTATTGATATTCAAGTTAGTGGCTGATGTTTTTGGCGCATTATTCCAGAAAATCTTTTTGATTACCATCAAGCAAACGTTTGCTTTGTTCTATTTTCCAACACTTATAATCCTATTGCACTTTTTTTACTCACTTGGATCAGAATGTTACATAAAGCCGTTGCTTTACTGATTCGAATTCGTATAATCCTTCCCTGTAGCGCGCCCTTAGCTCAGCTGGATAGAGCACCTCCCTTCTAAGGAGGTGGTCGAAGGTTCGAATCCTTCAGGGCGTACCACTATTTAAAGAAACCCGATAACTCTCTGAGTTGTCGGGTTTTTTGCATTTCAGAACGACTTAATCTATCAAAACCATGTTTTGTATTTCGATGCCTCTGTCTTTTGTCTTTTGCTAAACGGCCACTAGCTGTGGGGTATATCTAAGACCTAACATACTGCACCCATCTTCCAAATAACTGTCGGTGACAACGTTGAATCCGAATTTACCATAGTAGTCTTTGAGATGTGCTTGTGCCGAAATAAAAATTGAACAGTCAGGGTACGCCTCGCGGGTTGCATCAAAGCTTACTTGCATCAGCTGATTACCAATCTGTTTACCGCGATAATCCTTTGCTACGATCACTCGCCCGATACAAACATCATCTGCATCAGAATCGAGCAGAGGGAGAACATCTACGGGGTATCCAAGCTTCTGAGCCATAATTCGACTGTAAGCTACTAGTTGCCCGTTCTCATAACCCATGACGTGATAGGTTTCTGGATGGCTATCTTTGCCGTCTAGATCACTATAGGGTGTGTTCATATCGACGATAAAAATATCGACTCTTTGCTGTAAGAAATCATAGAGCTCTTGAACAGACAGCTCCGAAAATTTTTTAACTCTCCACTCGATCATCACTTTTCTCCTTATTATTTTGGGCTACAACATAGATAGTATTCAAACCGAGTTCATTAACCTTTGTTAACTGGCCATGAAACTATTCAAAATCACCACTTTAAAGCACCACTCATTTCCCCTCGTTATTCATTTCATTCGGCTCATGTAATAGAAAGTTAAAATTGTTGGTTTTTTGGGGTTTACATCATTTGGTAATAAAGCCAATATGAATTCACGAAGAATAGACAAGTAAAGCTGTTAACCCGTAGGTTTAGGAATCAAACCTTCTGCTCAATGGCTGATTTAGAGGAAGTAATGGCAGGAAACAGTATCGGACAACATTTCCGCGTGACTACGTTCGGAGAAAGTCACGGTATCGCACTAGGATGTATCGTAGATGGGTGCCCACCAGGATTAGAAATTACCGAAGCAGACCTTCAAAGAGATTTGGATCGTCGTCGCCCAGGTACTTCTCGTTATACAACGGCTCGCCGTGAAGCGGATGAAGTAAAGATTTTATCCGGTGTATTTGAAGGCCAGACTACGGGTACTTCTATTGGTCTATTGATTGAAAATACAGACCAACGCTCTAAAGACTATTCCGAAATTAAAGACAAGTTCCGCCCTGGCCACGCTGATTATACCTACCATCAAAAGTACGGTGTGCGTGATTACCGAGGTGGCGGTCGCTCTTCTGCTCGTGAAACTGCAATGCGTGTTGCGGCAGGTGCGATTGCGAAGAAATACCTTAAGCAAGAATTTGGTGTTGAAATCCAAGCTTATCTTTCTCAAATGGGTGATATCTCAATTGATAAAGTGGATTGGAACGAGATCGAAAACAACGCTTTCTTCTGTCCTGATGCCGACAAAGTACCTGAATTTGACCAGCTGATTCGTGATTTGCTAAAAGAAGGCAACTCGATCGGTGCGAAGATTCAAGTAGTTGCGACTAAAGTGCCTGTAGGCCTTGGTGAGCCAATCTTTGATCGTCTAGATGCAGACATCGCGCACGCTCTAATGAGCATCAATGCGGTGAAAGGTGTTGAGATTGGTGATGGCTTTGATGTGGTTAATCAACGCGGTAGTGAACACCGTGATCCATTAACTCCGGAAGGTTTCAGCAGCAACCATGCTGGCGGTATCTTAGGTGGTATTTCTACTGGCCAAGATATTGTGGCAAGCATTGCGCTTAAACCCACATCAAGCATTACCGTTCCTGGTGACACGATCACTAAAGACGGTGAAGCAACGCAGTTAATCACTAAAGGTCGTCACGATCCATGTGTTGGTATCCGTGCAGTGCCTATTGCTGAAGCGATGCTGGCTATCGTGTTGCTTGACCACTTACTGCGTCACCGTGGTCAAAACTTTGGTGTGACAACAGAAACGCCAAAAATCTAGTTCTGCTTCGTTTTATTCAGAACAGATTTGAAACTGATTTGAGAGAAACCAAAAAGGGTTGCTTCGTAATGAAGCAACCCTTTTTATATTCTGCGTCATTGAGAATATATTATCTAATGCACAGAGCTTTCCGGATCAAGCTGGAACGAAGGCAAGCGCCATTTGAATCTTACGGCAGCCATACGCAGCAAGTAGCCAACCACAAGCGTAACAATCGTTGTTGTTACGTCGTTTATGCCAAGCTCAAGCAAACCTAGGTATAAACCTGAAGCGACAAGGGCGACAGATGCGTACAGCTCTTCATGCAGAACCAGTGGCGTTTGACGACAGATAAGATCGCGCAGCAGGCCACCAAACACGCCAGTGACCAATGCAGACACCATACAGATCATTGGGTGCAGACCCATGGTCATCGCCACTTTAGTACCAATGATACTGAATACGATAAGCCCCAGCGCATCCAAACGAATGAATAACCCTTTTAGCTTGATTACCCATTTAGCCAGTCCTGTTGTGATAACACCCGCGATACAGGTGATCGCCAGATATTGTGGGTTTTCAACCCAACCTAAAGGGTAATGGCCGAGTAAGATATCTCGTACTGTACCGCCGCCAATTGCCGTTGCACTTGCAACCAACATTACACCAAACCAATCCATTTTTTGTTTGCCAGCGCTGAGAGCGCCGGTCATGGCTTCTGCCGTGATGCCAATGATATACAAAACACTTAGTAGCATTGCTGTAGCTCTATAATTTAGGTCTATAAATTGGAGTCTTATAGGCCATAGGGATATAAAAATGAAGCGCGAGTGTAGTAGTAAAAACGCTGATTGACGAATGAATATTTGTACCGTGAATAGGCATTTCAGATTAGCTAAACTAATCATTCACCTCAAAATGGTGTAATCTGGGATCAGCAATCGATTGTCATCGTAAAGTATTATGATGAACCTAATGTCATTGCCAGTGATAGGGCTTTACCGAGCGCTTAAAAAAACGCAAAATGCCCCAGTTCTTTTTATTTAAATTTGATCTTATGACGCACCAATACCCAGATATCATCGACATTTTCAATCAAACCTTTTTCGAGAGCTTCAATACCAAGCTAGAACTGGGAGCGGACGAGCCTATTTACCTGCCAGCCGATGGGGAGGTTTCTCATCACCGTATCGTATTTGCTCGCGGCTTTTACGCGTCAGCACTTCACGAGATAGCACACTGGTGTGTGGCTGGTCCTGAACGTCGTTTATTGGAAGATTTTGGTTACTGGTATGAGCCTGATGGCCGAACTGAGTCGGTTCAAGCTGAGTTTGAAAAAGTAGAAATTCGCCCACAAGCGTATGAATGGATCATTGCGACCAGTGCAGGCTTTCCTTTTAATGTCAGCTGTGACAATCTACACGGCGATTTTGAGCCAGATCGTTTGGCCTTTATGAATAAAGTACACAGCGAAGTCATGGGTATCTTTGAAGCTGGCCTTCCGCCTCGCGTGAAAATGCTCTCTGAAGCATTACGCAGTTTCTATGATGTTGCACCTTTATGTACTAGCCAATTTATTGTGAAATAAGAGAATATTATGATTATCGAATTTGAAGAAAAACTACTTGAAGTAATTGATGCTCGCATTGAAAACGCATCAGACGATGAACTGTTTGCTGGTGGTTACTTACGTGGTCATATTTCTCTTTCAGTGGCTTCATGTGAAGAAGACGGCATTGAAGACGTAGCAGAAGTTAAATTGCGTATTGAGAAGAGCCTAGAAGACGCGCGTTCTGAATTGACGCCAGCCGATCGCACTATCGTTAATGACCTTTGGGTTGAGCTGCAAAACCAAGCTTAATTTTATTCGTCTAGCATTATTCGTCTACCGTAATTCGCTCATTACTCTTCCTCCTCACTTTTGAGCGAACCAATAATTTGAGACTCATTCGAAATTTTTGAATGAGTCCGTTCATTTCTTATGATGGTTCCATTTCCTGACTACGTTATTCTAATCCCACTTAACGGAACTATAGAAAAGGTCACATCATGAAAGTTATCGCATTTGGCGCAAGCACAAGCTCTACCTCTATCAATAAAGCACTAGCAACTTACGCAGCAAACTTGATTGAAGGTGCTGAAGTAAAAGTCCTAAACATCACCGATTACAACGTGCCTATGTTCAGTGAAGACACTGAAAAAGAGATTGGCCAAGCGGAAGGCGCTCAAGCATTTTTACGTGACCTAACTGAAGCCGATGCATTCGTTATCTCGTTTGCTGAACACAACGGTCATTACCCAGCAGCGTACAAAAACCTATTTGACTGGGCGACACGCATTGAGCGTTCAGTATTTGGCGAGAAGCCTGCGGTTTACTTAGCAACCTCACCAGGCCCAGGTGGTGCACAGACGGTACTTGGCGCAGCAACAGGTTCAGCACCATTTTTTGGCGGTAACGTTAAAGCGTCACTTTCAGTACCAAGCTTCTACGATAACTTTGATTTTGAGTCGGGTTCAATTAGCAACGAAGAGATTGCCGCTCAAATTAAAGACGCGATTGCTAAGCTGTAAATACTGCTTCGTTTAGAGCATCAGTTTAGAGCAACACGAATAACAAAAAGCCCGAGCGACATAATGTCGTTCGGGCTTTTGAGCTTATAACTTATTAGTTTCAGATATTCAGAAATTTCAGATGTTCAGAATAGCTGAACTAGAAACTACGGCTTTGATTTAGAATGCTTGTCCGCATCCCATCCAGCCGTTAATGCCTTACCTTTACGCAGTCTGCGTACCCACATTCGACTTGGGTGAATCGCCTCAAGCACATCAACAGGCAAGGGCAGCGGATCGCCACAGATTTGTGATGCTAATACTTCAGCCAATAATGGCGCGGAGCTCAAGCCACGTGAACCTAGCCCGATAAAGCAATAAAGGTTAGGGAAGCTTGTTACCGTTTGAACATCCTCAACCGAGTCGCGCTGCGGGTTGAAGTTGTGCAGGTCTTGGTACTGCTCCTTAATGGCTTCAAAGTCACCAACGTTTCCGACAAACGGTAAGTGGTCGCGGCTTACGCTTCGGATACCTTGGCGCGCTAAGTTGTCACTGGTGTCGACATCTTTGGCCCATGCTTGGTTTGGTAGCGACCCATGTAGGCGCTCGCCATTGTGTTGCTGAACCTCAATATCAAACTCTTGGTCGATATTGGTTTTGTCGTAGTTCGCACCAATACAGTGGTGACCATTGTTTGGGTTCTGTGGCGTCAGGTAGCCATCAAAGCACAACACGGTTTTTAGCTGGCTGAGATTTTCCGTGGTCGGAATATGGCTCACTTGGCCTTTAACTGGCGTCAGAGGTACTGGCTGAGTTTGTTCAAACTGAGTGAACTTGTGTCCATTCGCGACAACCACTTGGTCGTGCTTGGTTTGAATCTCACCTTGAGGTGTCTCAATCGTCAATAACCACTGTTGTTCAGCTTCGAGCCACTCAAGTTTCGTTACTTGATGTTGATAGTGTGCGCTCACTTGGTTGGTCTCTTCTAACCTGCCAATCAAACCTTGAGTCAGTTGGAGAGGGCTTAACCAACCTCCCAGTGGAAAGTAGACACTCTCTTTATCGACTGGTAAGCCAATCTTTTCGTTGGCTTGCTCTGGCGTTAAACGCTGAATCAGATCTGTGTGGAAATTGCCTTCTAACATGCGATTGAGCTTTTTAGTGGAGCCTTCATCCCACATCAAAATGTTCACGCCACACCAATTGTGATCGAAGTTTACTGATAGTGCTGCTTGATTAATAAATTGGCGAGCAAACAGTAACCCTGGACCAAACACGCGAGACACGTTCGATGTCGCTTCGCTGAGTAGCGGATAAATGGCACCTTGATTGTTGCCAGAGGCATTGCCCGCAGCTTGTTGGTGTTCACAATAAAGGGTGATGTTTTTACCACGTCGGCTTAGCGTTTTGGCTAATGCAGCACTGGCGACACCACCACCAATGATCGCAATGTCTTGTGATTCACTGTGCTCTGAAAGGCCATACCAAGGTTTAATGTTGGTGTGAGCGTGCTTCTCACCAAGTCGCCCGGCAATCATTTCCCGCTTAGTACCAAAGCCTTTAACTTTTTTCATCGCAAAGCCAGCTTCGATTAAACCGCGGCGAACAAAACCGGCAGCGGTAAACGTTGCACAGCTGCAATCTTGTTTTGCCAGTTTGGCCATGCCGTTGAATAGGTTTTGATTCCACATTTCAGGGTTTTTGCTTGGAGCAAAGCCATCTAAGAACCACGCATCGACTAAACCTTTGCGAGGGGTCGGCACGTTTGGCATACAATCCTTAATATCACCAAACCACAAATCAAGCGTGATAGCACCATCGCCTAACACAATGCGGTGACATTCGGGCAGGGCAATCGGGTAGTGTTCTTGGAGTTGTGTCACATACTCCGCTAATTCTGGCCACGATTGGTGCGCTTTGATGAGATCCTCTTTATTTAAAGGATATTTTTCAAAACTGATGAAATGTAACTCTTTGGTCATAGCTTGTGGGTTATCTTTAAGAAAAGCATCGAACCATTGCCAGACTGCGAGAAAGTTTAAACCTGTACCAAAACCGGTTTCAGCAATCACAAAACGGCGTTGTTGATGTTCAACCCAACGCTCTGGAAGGTGGTTTTGTTTTAAAAAGACGTAGCGAGTTTCTTCCAAACCGTTAACATTAGAGAAGTAAACGTCGTCAAATTGGTCTGAAACTGGCGTGCCAGACTCATTCCATTCCAGCTCTGCATTAGTAATTGAAGTCATAAAATCTATCATTTTGTGATTTGAAGCGATATGTTGGTAGGGATTGTACGAATTTCTAGGAAAGCTGACCACTTTTGTTAGGCTTCTTAGTTATCATCTAGCTGAATTTAGAATTATAGGAATGTCACATGAAACGAGTCGTAATCACCGGTATGGGTATTGTTTCAAGTATCGGTAACAACGTCGAAGAAGTTTTAGCATCACTGAAAGAGGGTAAATCAGGTATTACCGCTTCAGAGCAGTTCAAGGAAAATGGCTTGCGCTCTCAAGTTTGGGGTAACCTAAAAATGAACCCTGCTGACCATATCGATCGCAAAAAAATGCGCTTTATGGGTGATGCAGCGGCATTCGCTTATCTTTCAATGGAGCAAGCAATTGCTGACTCTGGTTTAACTGAAGATCAAGTATCTAATGACCGCACAGGTATCGTTGCGGGTTCAGGTGGTGCTTCATCTCTAAACCAAGTTAACGCTGTAGACATCATCCGTGAAAAAGGCGTTAAGCGCGTTGGTCCATACATGGTTCCACGTACAATGGCTTCTACGGTTTCTGCTTGTCTAGCAACACCTTTCAAAATCCGTGGTGTGAACTACTCTATGAGCTCTGCATGTGCAACATCTGCACACTGTATCGGTCACGCAATGGAGCTTATCCAACTTGGTAAGCAAGACGTAGTATTCGCTGGTGGCGGTGAAGAACTGGATTGGTCTCTGACTATGATGTTCGACGCAATGGGCGCACTTTCTACTAAGTACAACGACACGCCAGAATTGGCTTCTCGTACTTACGATGCTGACCGTGACGGTTTCGTTATCTCTGGTGGCGGCGGCATGCTAGTTATCGAAGAACTTGAGCACGCTGTTGCTCGTGGCGCAAAAATCTACGGCGAGATCGTGGGTTACGGCGCGACTTCAGATGGCTACGACATGGTTGCTCCTTCTGGCGAAGGCGCGGTTCGTTGTATGAAGATGGCAATGCAAAACGTTGATGGCGTTGACTACGTGAACACTCACGGTACTTCAACTCCTGTTGGTGACGTTAAAGAACTTGGTGCAATCCAAGAAGTCTTTGGCGGCAATAGCCCAGCAATCTCAGCAACTAAAGCGATGACAGGTCACGCTCTAGGTGCGGCTGGTGTACACGAAGCAATTTACTCAACGCTAATGCTTGATAACGGCTTCATCGCACCAAGCATTAACGTTGCAAACCTAGACGAAGCGGGCGAAGGCCTAGACATCGTAACCGAAGCTCGTGAACAAGAGCTAACAACGGTTATGTCTAACAGCTTTGGTTTCGGCGGTACGAACGCAACGCTAGTAATCAAAAAATACCAAGGCTAATTGAAGCTAAGGTTAAATTAATAAAAGGTTAATCGTTAGTGGGTGATGTGAGTGCTGATTCAACACGCACAGGTCGCTCATTAACCCTGCCCAACAGAACAAAGCTTTTATAAATATGGTTTTAAGCGTGTTTTTTAACCCTAGCTTTGTAAGCTTCGCTTTAGAAAATAGCTTTTTAAATCAAGATTTAGAAGTTGAAAGGTTTCCAGAGCTTGATCAGTACTGGCTTTGGTTAGTACTGGTTGAACAGACGCAAGACTCTGTCTCCTGGAGAGCGAGATAGGATCCTTTTGTTCTGGATGTTTGCCCGATTGTTTATTCAATCGGGCATTTTTCGTTTTAGCCGTTTGATATTTGGGTATGGAATCTTATGCCTGTTGTTTGTGCAGACTCAGTGATTCAGCCCTTTATTTATAATGTATTCCAATTGCTACTCGACACCGTGTGTGGAATTTTGCACAATCATTTCAATTCACATTTAGGTCGATAGACCCCAACAAAAGTACTCGCCAAATGAAAATCTTAATCGACGAAAATATGCCTTATGCTGAAGCGCTTTTTAGCCAGCTAGGGGAAGTGACAATGAAGTCTGGTCGCACATTAACAGCTGACGACCTAGTTGACGTAGACGCATTGATGATTCGCTCTGTTACTAAGGTAAACGAGTCATTGATCAGCAAAGCCAATAAGCTGAAGTTTGTCGGTACTGCGACGGCTGGTATGGATCATGTTGACCAAGAATTGATGAAAGAGCGTGGCATTTTCTTTACTGCGGCGCCTGGCTGTAACAAGGTGGGTGTTGCTGAGTACGCGTTCAGTGCGATGATGGTGCTTGCGCAGCAACAAGGTTTCTCTGTATTCGAAAAAACGGTCGGTATTATCGGCTGTGGGCAGGTAGGCAGTTACTTAGCGAAATGCCTTGAAGGTATTGGTATTAAAGTTCTGCTGAACGACCCTCTAAAACAGCAAGAGGGTGATACTCGTGAATTTACTGAGCTAGATACACTGCTTGAGCAGTCAGACGTCATCACTCTGCATACGCCAATCACTAAGACAGGTGAGTTCCCAACGCATCATTTGATCAATGAGCAAGTACTGAACAATTTACGTGCTGACCAAATTCTGATAAATGCGGCTCGTGGCCCAGTTGTTGATAACCAAGCGTTAAAAGCTCGCTTGCAAAAAGCCGATGGTTTCACTGCCGTTCTTGATGTGTTTGAGTTTGAACCTGAAGTCGACTTTGAACTTCTTCCATTGCTCGCTTTTGCAACACCTCACGTAGCGGGCTACGGTTTAGAGGGTAAAGCGCGTGGTACCACGATGATCTTCAACAGTTATTGTGAGTTTTTAGGTACTGAACAGCGTGCTTATGCAAGCGACCTCCTGCCGACAGCGCCAGTGCCTCAAATGAAATTAGATAGAGCTTGGGATGAAGCAACACTGCACAATTTGACTCAGTTGATCTATGATGTGCGCAAAGACGACGCCTTATTCCGTCGCAATATCTCTACGCCGGGTTCTTTTGACAAGATGCGTAAAGAATATTGGGACCGCAGAGAGTACAGTGCAGTCGAGTTAACGGGCGACGAATCTTGTAATTTAACGCCGTTATCTAAACTCGGTTTTATGGTAAAGCCAACTTTATAAAAGAGAGAAACAATGAGCCAAGAATTTAATATTGCTATTTTAGGTGCGACTGGTGCGGTTGGTGAAACCATTCTTGAAGTACTTAAAGAGCGTAAATTCCCTGTCGGTGAAATGCACTTACTAGCAAGTGAACGTAGTGAAGGCAAAACTTCCCGTTTTAACGGCAAAACAATACAAGTACAAAACGTAGAAGACTTCGATTGGTCTCAAGTACATATTGCATTTTTCTCTGCAGGTAGCGAGCTTTCAGAACGTTGGGCTCCAATCGCCGCTGACGAAGGTGTGGTTGTTATCGATAACACCTCACGTTTCCGTTACGAATACGATGTTCCTCTGGTTGTGCCTGAAGTGAACCCTGAAGCGATTGCTGAGTTCCGTAATCGCAACATCATTGCGAACCCGAACTGTTCTACTATTCAGATGGTAGTAGCACTTAAACCGATTCACGATGAAGTGGGCCTTGAGCGTATTAACGTTTCAACTTACCAATCTGTGTCTGGTGCAGGTAAGCCGGGTATCGATGAGCTAGCAGGTCAAACGGCTAAGCTTCTTAACGGTATGCCAGCTGACAAGTCAGCGTTCTCACAGCAGATCGCGTTCAACTGTATTCCTCAAATCGATGAATTTACAGAGAACGGCTACACACGTGAAGAAATGAAGATGGTTTGGGAAACTCAAAAGATCTTTGCTGATTCATCAATCACGGTTAACCCGACTTGTGTTCGTGTTCCTGTGTTCTATGGTCACGCTGAATCTCTACACATTGAAACTCGCGCGCCAATCGGTGCTGAGCAAGTGGTTCAGCTTCTAGAGAACACGGAAGGCGTAGAAGTTTTCCAAGCTCTAGACTTCCCAACACAGGTTCGTGATGCTGGTGGTAAAGACCACGTAATGGTTGGTCGTATTCGTAACGACATCAGCCATCACAGCGGTGTGAACATGTGGGTTGTCGCTGATAACGTTCGTAAAGGCGCAGCAACAAACGCAGTTCAAATCGCTGAAGTTCTGATTCGCGATTACTTCTAAGCTTCACTGCTTTGATAAACAAGCCTCACTCTTTTAGTGGGGCTTTTTTAATCGATTGAAAATATTGTTAGTCAAATTGTGTGAAATTGCTGCGAATATTGTCGCTGCAACACATTTTTTGTTTTCATCTCTATAGCTTTACGTCGTTTATCCGATATATTTAACAGTTCATCAATTTATTCGAATTTAAGCACCTAGCTGAGCCTTTTATGTTTCAATTTTTCAAGCCGTGGTTAATGCCTTTTGCCATTCTCATGGCGACTCAGATTTCCGTTGTTCGTGCAGATTCCATTCGAGTTGTAGGGCCTAATGGTCAGATACAATCAGCGCCTACGTTTTCCGAACCTCTTCAAAGAGCACAATTGAATCGTGCTGGGCCTTCTCGTTTTTACGGCCCAACTTTGGGGTCGGAAACATTGTGGTCAATTGCCTCAAGGTTACGCCCTGATAATTCCGTTTCAGTTCAGCAAACCTTGTTGGCTATTTATCGTCTAAATCCACAAGCGTTTGAAAACCAGAATATCCACAGCTTGCTGCCTGCCAGTAATTTACGAGTGCCTTCTTTAGAGCAAGCACGTGCAAGTTCTACACAGCAAGCCGTTAACATCATGAATGCGCACCTTGCTAAGCTCGATGCTCCTGCAAGTAAGCCTGTCGCTTCAAAACCCAAAGCGTCGAGTTCTGATGCAAAAAATGTTGCTCTTGCTAAGCAAGTAAGCACTACTGAAGCCGCTAAAAAGCCATTGTCTCCAACTCAATCATCTCAAGCTCAATCGGCTCCAACCCGAGAGGTGAATAAGTTAGAGAAACAGCTAGAGCTTTCAGAAACTGAGCTATTGTCACTTGAAGAGAAAAACCATCAACTTCGTCTGATGTTGTCGAATGTTCAATTGGAAGTGGATGAGCTAAAAACAGAACTTAGTGATGAAGACCGTATTCGTAGCGAAGTGGAAAAGCTGCTTGATGAAGAGCGTAGAAAGAACGCTGAGATTGCAAAAATGGCTCCAAGTGCCATGGATCAATTGTTATCAAATGGTTGGTTAGTTACTGCTCTTGCGGTTATTCCAGGCCTTCTACTTGGTCTTATCATAGTGATTTTGTTGGGGCGCCGTTCTAAAAATGATGAGCAGCAGCCGACACAAGACCAACCAATTCAATCAGATGCAAGTAGCGTCGCGCCTATCGCTTTAGGCGACGAGATGGACGACTTTGATAATGAATTGTCTTTAGACGATGAACAATTTGGCAATGAAGATGATGCTGATAAGTTATTTGATGACCAAGCATCGCCTGAAGAAGATGTATTTGCAGGTTTAGATGATTCTGATCTCGATTTTAATCTCGATGATGACGATGACGACCCATTTGCGAGCATCGGAGAAAATGGTGACTTAGACACTAACTTCGATGATCTGGAGTTAGACAGCAGCAACGGCATTAGTGTCAATGGCGATGACAAGGCGCTTGGTCTTGAAGAGATGGAGCGCGCACTTGATAAAACATCAGAAAGCGAACTCGGTTCTGATGAGGCCGACTTTGATCTTTCAGATGATAACTCAATGTCGAATGAAGATATTGAATCGCTACTATCACAGGATTCTGAGACTGAAGATCTAGGCTCTAACGAACTAGACCAATCTCTATTAGATGATCTATTTGCGCTTGATGATGAAGATGATGATAGCTTCGATATTGATGCTTTAATCTCAGAAGAGCAAAGTGATTCGATTTCTAATACCGACACATCAGCAACCGATGATTTTGACATTGATGCGCTTATCTCTGAACAACAGAGCGATACTGCACCTTCGGGCGTGAGCAACGATGAATTTGATATTGATTCGTTGATCTCAGAGCAGCAGACGTCACAACCTTCGGCTCCTAGTGTAGAAGATGATATTGATGACATCTTCGCTCAGGTTGCGGCTCAGAACGATCAAGTCAATGAGCCTGTGAATCTCGATAATGATGACGAGGTTGCTGAGAATCTAAACAGCGCTTTGGCGTCTGATGATGATATCGATAACATCCTTTCTCAGTTTGATCTGCCAACCGAAAGTGAAGAAACTCAAGGCAGTGTCGACCTGCTCGATGAGCAATTGACAGGGGATGATGTTGATCTCAGTAATTCAACAGATCTCCTAGATGATATGTTGGAAGATGAATCGGATGATGATTCTGAGAGTGATCCTCTAGGTTTTGACTCATTATCTGAACTCGAAGAACTCTCAGGCTTGTCGACCGATGATGAGCTAGATATTTCGGAAGACAGTACTGAAACCTTGGATGAGTTGATTGATGATTCTGATGATGACTTTGAACTCGATGCCGAGAGCACAGACTTACTAGATGATTTTCTAGACGAAGACGCCAATGATGCTCAAGTTACCGTCGAAGGTGACGAGACGTTAGATGAACTGCTAGGTAATGATCTATCAGTCGGTGAAACCGATGAACAAGATTCAGAATCTTTAGACCCATTTGATGATCTACTGACAAGTGGCATTGAAGACGAGCTTGAACCTGAAGGGAAGGCGTTTGATAAAGAGTTAGACGAAGCCTTTGGTTTTGACAACGGCAGCGATGAGTCCGAAAAGGATTCAGACGTCGAGCTTACTCCGTTAACCATAGAAACACATGAAGTTGAGTCTGAGCAAGCATCGGACATTAATGCAACACCACAAGCTGAAGTCGTTAGTGATGGATCGTTAGATTCGGAAATGATTCAAGACAGTGCTGACGTTAAGCCAGAAAATGATGAAGCCTTTAATCGTGATGACTTTATCGATGATTTATTCGGTGTCGCGCCGGCAACAGATGCGTTACTTGATGACTCGCTAGAAACAACAGACGAAGCATTGATTGATGAGTTAATGACTTCTGATGACAATGATTTATTGCCAGCGACAGAAGAGCTTGTTGAGTCATTAAGTGAAAATACGGTTGAACCAGAGCCGAAAGAAGCCGACGCCCAAGAACAGCGTGAAGAGATCGCTGCTAGTTATGAAGAGCAAGTATCGCCATCGTCTTTAAATGATATCTCTGAAGATGATGAAGAGACGGTTGAAGACTGGTTAGCCGAAGCTATAGACGATGTAGAGTCGCCTGCGAATGTTGCCTCTGATTTTGACTTTGAACCGAAAATCCAAGGTAGCGATCAGTTTGAAGATGTCGTTGAATCCTTGCCAGAGCCAGAGCCAGAGCCAGAGCCAGAGCCAGAGCCAGAGCCAGAGCCAGAG
>NZ_JBFSTC010000023.1:0-57739 GCF_041466605.1 Vibrio sp. 10N.247.310.17
CAGCTCGGAAGGATCCTTCAACCGATCACTTTGGCTTTAACTGATCGGCATTACCTTAAGACAGTGCTTTTAGCTCTTCGTATTTCGTTACTAGTATCTAAGCAGGAAATTAACGGTTTAAGAAGTCGACCGCTTTATCTGGAAAATCGGTAAACACACCATCGACTTTGACTTGGTTGTAAAAGACATCCAACATGCCATCAAAATTATCGGCATAAGCTGGGATTCTTCCTGGGTCAGCACGGAACGTGTACGGGTGAACGTCTAAGCCAGCGTCTTTTGCTGACTTCATCAATGGTTTAATAATGATGTTATCTTTGGTCGATGCATCGTCCACCAGCATAGGTTTCCATGGGCCAATGCCATCAGCATAGCTAGCGACTTTTTCCATGCCGCCCTTCTCAAACATCCAGTCATAACTGTACGGCGTCGCTTTATCGCCCTTGTAAGTCATGGTTTCGTTCCAATCTGTATAGGCCATTAGCTGAACGAGCTTAAGATCCATTTCCATCGCAGGCATTAATTCACCGTTAATACGTTGCAGCTCATTGGCATCAAAACACTGTAGATATACCTTGTCGTCTTTTGATAGATAACCATATTGCTGCAAGGTGGCAAGCACGGCTTTCGAGATATCTTTGCCTTCATGACGATGGAACCAAGGCGCTTTAATCTCAGGATAGATACCCACGTCATAACCCAGCGTTTTGTTTAAGCCTTGAATTAGTTCAATTTCTTCCGCAAAAGTAGCAACGCGAAAATCTGACTGCCACATCGGGAAACGTGTTGGGTACCCTGCCACTCTGTTGCCTTGCTCATCTAGGTTAAAACCTTCTGTCACTTTTAATGATTTGATCTCAGCAAGCGTAAAGTCAATCGCATAATAGCGTCCATCTGCTCGTGCGCGATCTGGAAAGCGGTCAGCAACATCGGTGACGCGATCTAAATAGTGATCATGCAATACCACCAGTTGATCATCTTTGGTCATCACGACATCTTGTTCGATGTAGTCGGGTTTCATGGCATAAGCGAGCGCTTTAGCAGGTAGTGTGTGCTCGGGTAAATAACCAGAAGCACCGCGATGCGCAATCACTAAAGGATCGGCGAACGCATTGGCAGATAAGCTAAGTGCTAATAAAGTCAGAGACAGTGACGTTGTTTTCATTATTGTTTCCCTTGATAAAGCAGAAGCAGGATATACCTGCCTCTGTTGTTTATTAGTATGACGTTGTCCAGTTAATGAACTACTGAGTTAATGCTTCTTTCTGTTGTTCGCGTTCTTTTTGTTTGTGGTGCGCACGTTCACCTAAGAACGCGTAAAGCAGACAGATGATTGAAGCCACACAAGCACCGACCAAAATAATGAAGCCGCCATCCCAGCCGTAATGGTCAACCATAAAGCCGAGTATTGCGTTCGCAGCAACCGCGCCACCTAAGTAACCAAACAAACCTGTTAGACCAGCCGCTGTACCTGCAGCTTTCTTAGGTGCAAGTTCCAGTGCATACAAACCGATCAGCATTACAGGGCCATAGATAAGGAAACCAATCGCAACCAGTGCCAACATATCAACCGTTGGGTTACCCGCAGGGTTCAGCCAATATACCAACACAGCGACTGTCACTAGAACCATGAACAAGATACCTGCAGGTGCTCGTCGACCTTTGAATAGCTTATCTGAAATCCAACCACACAATAAGGTGCCAGGGATACCTGCCCACTCATACAGGAAGTAAGCCCAAGATGATTTATCGACAGAGAAGTCTTTTGCTTCTTTTAAGTAAACCGGAGCCCAGTCGAGTACGCCATAACGGATAAGGTAAACAAACGCGTTAGCAATCGCGATTGACCACAACAGTTTGTTTGAGAAAACGTACTTAAAGAAGATCTCTTTCGCCGTCATTTCTTTCTCATGAGACGTATCGTAGTCGTCTGGGTAATCGTCTTTATGTTCTTCAATCGGTGGTAAGCCGCAAGATTGAGGTGTATCTCTTACCGTAAACCAAACAAAGACAGCAACGAGAGTGGCAAAAAATGCAGGAACATAAAAAGCGGTTCGCCAATCGTCGTTAAAAGCCCACAGCCCCAACAAGAACATCGGGCCAATCAAACCGCCACCCACGTTGTGAGCAACGTTCCATACCGATACGATCTCACCACGTTCTTTGCGAGACCACCAGTGAACCATGGTTCGTCCACAAGCCGGCCAACCCATACCTTGGAACCAACCATTCAAGAACAGCAGAATAAACATCGCAGTGATGCTGCCTGTTGCCCAAGGCATAAAGCCAAAGCAGAACATCACCAGTGCCGACATTAACAAGCCACCGCTGAGGAAGTAACGAGGGTTAGAACGGTCAGAAACACTGCCCATTAAGAACTTAGATAAGCCGTAAGCGATAGATACCGCCGCTAATGCAACCCCTAGCTCTCCACGGCTAAAACCTTGTTCAATGAGATAAGGCATCGCCAAACTAAAGTTTTTACGGACTAGGTAGTAACCCGCATAGCCAACGAAGATGCCGAGAAACAGCTGCCATCGTAGTCGTGTGTAGGTGCTATCGATCTTATCTGATGACAAGCGATCGATATGCGCCATAGGTTTGAATATTCCAAACATAGGAACCTCATAATTATTGGGCGAAGGAAGAATTTAAATGCTCGAACGAAAAAATTTATCGCTCATTCGAAATCAAGGGGATTGTATGTGCTTCATGATTAATTTCTGTGATAGAGGTAGTTATTAACAAAAAATAACTTTAAATACAGCATATTAGTTTCATTTAATTAGACTGCGCTTCATATTTTTGTTTGTGTTGTTCTTCAGTGCAGAATGCGCTTGTATAGAAAGCCACCTTTCGAGTGAGCAAATATCGAACTTTTCAAACAAGGATATGCAATTAAGTTAAACAATTGTAAACAGAATCAACCTCTTTGCGCCCAATTAATGTGAATAGATAAGTCGCACATCGCCATCGGCAATGCGTATAACTAGCAATACATAGCCAATGGTGATGTTTTGTATTTCTTTCCGTTTATTTATCGAATTACCAAGGTTGTTTATTGTACATCTCAAGTGATGCAACAATGTCTATACACAAGGTGTGTACCCATCACCTAGTAGTGAGGTTAGTCAGTGAGCATCTTACGAATTCAACAAACGTTAGGAAATATCATGAACAAATCACTTATCGCACTCGTTCTTACTACTGTTTTAGCAGGTTGTTCATCTGGCGGTGGTTCAGAACCAGCACAACCTCAATTTGATGGCGACTATGGTTTCGAAAATATTGACCCAGGTTTTGGAAACGGCGACTCTGATAGTGATATCGACAATGGGTTTGATAATATCGACCCTGGATACGGCAAAGACGATTCAAAAAATATTGCTGATATCATTGAACAAGCTGATCTAGGCTTCGTCTACATCCCAGATATCGGTGATGTACCATTTTTTAATAAAGACACAGGTGAAGCTCATATAAGCGCCGTAAAACAACGTTCTGATGATCACGAAACGCTATACAGCATCTACTTAGATGACAAGACTGTCGGTGAAATTATTGTTCGTGAAGACTATGTGACGATCAGCTCTGGTGACAAGATGATCTCAGGTGAGCAGAAGTCTTATCTTGATACTGAACATACGTTTTGGACAGTTCGAGATACGAACGGCAATGTAGTTGGTGACTTTAAGCGTCTCGACGATGGTGTTTGGGTGTTCCGTGAAGAAATGAACCGTGAGACCTTTGTAGTTAAGTATCACGACGGTCAGTGGAACTTCATCCCTGTCGCAGACATTAAAAACAAGATCAAAGACAACTTGCCGTCGCAAGCGCAAGCCACCAAAGTGCGAGCAAAAATGCAGGTCAATAAGCTACGTACTTTGAAGTAATACTTATCACCAATCCCATATCAAAAAGGCATCCTCAAATCCAAGAGGATGCCGCTCAAGCGTCAACCAAGAATACATAACTAAAAAGCTCAAGGAAGATCCGGACTAGGTTACTAATCTACTGGCATTCGATAGTTTGAATTTGCCGATATTTTGTATACATAAGCGAGAGATCCAATGACCATCAAAAAGCTTCCCCTTCTGACATTAGCCGCTGTCTTGCTGTTCACTATGTCTAACGCACAAGCCTATGAACAAAACCAAGAGGAAACCGCGATTACATTTGGTCTATCGGCTGAACGTGGTTGGAGAGATTGGTCTGCTTCTTACATCAAATATCGCGGCCCGGGAAGCATAGGTTATGGTATTGAGTTTACCCGCTCAGCTTATAACGAAGATGAAGACTCGTACGAATATAAGCAACGCGACAACGAGTATCAGTTTCAAGCACCTATTGGTATCACCGAAAACTTGTACATCACCCCAGGTTACGGGATTAAGCGTACCCACACGGACGTCATTTTAGATAGCCGTGAGTTCTCTGACAGCTCAACCAAACAAGTTGGTGGCTTAGATGCAACCTACATTATGGACAGTGGCTTTGTTGTGACCGCTGGTTTCGATAAAGCAGAAGGTGAAGATTTGGAGTTCTCGATTGGTGCAGGTATCGCTTGGTAAAGGTAATAACCCAATAGATTTGAAAACAAAAAGGGTCTAGATTTATCTAGACCCTTTTAGGTAATAACGCTTGGTGGCTTTGGTTTTATGTTGGCTAATTAAGCAAACATTAGCTAATTACACGAAATATTAGCCAGCCACACGACGTGATTATGCGTCGATGTAAAAAGCTTCTACAGTGCCTTTTAGAGTAATAAGCATTGGCTGACCAAAACGATCTAGCGCTTTTGGAGAAGGGATCTTAACCCAACCTTCGCTGATGCAGTATTCTTCAACATCAGTACGCTCTTTACCATTTAGACGAATGCCGATTGGGTATTCGAAACACTCAGCAACGTGGTGTGGGCTGCGTGGGTTACCTGCAAGATGATCTGGTAAAGCTGGTCTTGAATTAGTATCGCTCATGTTCATTACCTGTATGTACGTAAATAAAAAAAGTGCGTCATTCTAGTCAATATAGGCTTTGTGCTCAACAACTGCTGCAATAAATCGTATTGATAGGTCTAATCAACAGCTAGTTGTTTGATTTAAAGGCGATATCGACATGAGTTCCAACGAAAGTTTAACAGGTTTATACGTTATGGATGAAAGGGAGAAGTTCATCACTCGCACGGCAGATAACCTAATATCTGACTTTAATCTTAGTTTATCGATTAAGCTCAATACTCATCACTTTATGGTTCGGTTCTGATTCGATATCGACAACTGACCAACCTAGCCCTTGGTAGAGTCCCATGATATTGGTGTACGCGTAGAGTTGAGTTTGCACTGCAGAAGAAACCTGTCTGACACCACGATTAATCAGTTCACTGGCAATGCCTTGACCGCGCCATTGAGGGGCGACGAACACGGCGTTGATCCACACTACATCACGAACTTGGTGAGGTTCTTGAAAATAGGAATACGCCAAGCCACCAATGACCACATTATCGCGAAGTACTGTTATTACTGGAGGGAGTTTTACGTTTTCTTTATAGGTATCTTTAAACTTGAAATCAGACCATTCGCTTTGAAATAAGCCCTCTAACTCACTCCAATAAGGCGAGCTTTCATCGCAATTTCTAAAGATTACTTTCTGCATTTTTTCCGTCCTTTGAAAGGGTGTGATTCGGCTATCCTAGCCTTTTTTAATTTAAGTGTAGGTAAAGCTACTCTTCTTCGTCGCAATCGTCTGCAGGGTCTTGATTGATCTCTTCGCCACACCCTAAGCATTCGGCTTGCAAATCTGTTGGCATGACAATAATCAAACCACAATGCGGGCATAAATCGCCTTGTTGAAACATCCTGCTATTCCTTCTGCTTCATGGCTATTGCTTAGGGTACTTTTGCTTACTCGCTTCTAACCAGTCATGGATGACTTGGCGAGCCGACTCCGATGGCGGTGCATTTCGTTTTCCGCAAATTTGGTCAATCTCAAACGGAAACGCTTTGCTCGAGACACGACGTAAACCTATGGTTAAACGCTGAGGCTTAAACATTCGAAACACCACATAGCGGTCGCTCATGATTCGATTGTGATAGACGCCAATACAATGTTTTTGTTCCACGCCCTCTTGTTCAAGGTCGTAGTAATCAGTAAGCGGATGAATATTGTCGTTACCTAGCAAAGGAACCGGGTAAGGAATGTCTTTATCCATTGGGCGGTTACCTTCTAAACGACGCAGTTGACGTTGCTCTGTCCATCTATCGTGAAGTTGTTCGAACATCGCAAATGAGTTCTGGCTGGTAATGGCGCGTAATGGATCATCCATCTCCAAATCTAGTCCTAACAATATCGCATCTTGGAACATCGCCATTTTTGAAGGCGCATTAAGCCTGCCCTCTTCTACCATCGCAATGCCCAATCGACTGCCGGTTAGAAATGGATGAACTTGGTCCAAACGAAGCGCTGTGTAGCCAACTTTGGAATAGTGCTTGAATTTAAGAACACGTCTTTGTAGCGGTTCAAGAATTCGTACAATGTGGTCGAGCTCATCACCGACGTTGTAGTTAAGCTCTAGCTTATCGATGAATTTTAGGGTCGCTTTACTGCCATCTAAGCCCAGTTTGGCTAAGATTCTCTTTTGCCCTAAACGACTCAGTTCCAATGCTTTCTTGTTATCAACACTGTGTTTCATGCAGATTAACGCCAAGATAACCGGCCTTAATTCAAGCAGTTGAGCCGCCTCATAAGTGTTCGCCGCGAGCCAAAGCATCTGGTATTGATACTCTGGAAAATCATCGGTGATCTCACGATAACGAGCTGGCAATGAATCCAACCAACGACCATTCACATCAAACTGCTCAACGAGGTTTAAGCTCAAGCCAATACCACCATCGAGCGGTCGTCTACCATCTTCAAATACGTGAAAACCGACAAGCTTTTGAGACCAATCTCGGATCTCAATATCGTAGTCGAAACCTAACGTCCTAGTGGGAATGGTGAGTAGTGCTGTCATTGATGCCTCTTCGTTATTGGCGCATTAAACCGTAAAGCCTATCTAACAGAATAAGCTAGCGCTTCAACCACTATAACAACCTTTTGTAAATTTCTTATCAATCAAAGCGATATAAATACGATAGTGCTTAGAAGATCATTGAATGATGAATTTATGCAATATGAGATCTCTTCGATATCATTTGTGCTAACAAAAACTATGCTTGTTATATAACTGATAACACGAGGCTTTAATTATGGAATACCGACATATTCTGGTCGCTGTTGAAATGTCCGACGACACTAAGATTCTGATTGATCGAGCGACCTTCTTCGCAAACAAACTAGAGGCTGGCATTTCGTTTGTTTATATCGACGGCACGCATGGAGAGATTTACCCTGAACTCGTTGATATTCAGGGAAATGAAGGCGATCTACCCATCAATGAAGATTCCGTTAAACATTTGAAAGAGTTTGAGGCCTACGCTAAACACCCAATCAAGCACATATTCGTGGGAACGGGAGATTTGAATGATAAGCTCAAAAATACCATCGAGGTAAATGGCGTTGACCTACTACTATGTGGCCATCACCACGATTTTTGGCATAAAATCATTTCCCATTCGAAACAGATCATCGACACATCTCCGGTCGATATTCTAATCGTTCCAATGGATTAGATACTGCCGTTCGAACTTTAAAAACTTCTGCATTGCCAATCTCTATCGGTATTATTGGTTGGCTTCATACTCTCCTTAACATCCCTCTTTGCGCTTAGTTCAGTCATTACCTTTTCAAAACAATCATTTGTGATCTTGTCAGCTTATCAACTCGTAAGCGTCTAATAATTAAAAAATTACGAGTGTAAGTAATGAAAAAGATTGGTCTCTATCTTTTTACAAACGACTTAAGAATCAACGACAATCAATTGCTCCATTGCGCTGCACAGAGGGTCGAAAAACTCATTTGCGTGATTGTCGAACCCACTTTGGTTCGTTTCTCTGCTGATTTAGCGCAAGAGCAAAGTTATGGCGCACATCGCCAGGCTTTTGTTTCACAATCGATAGCCAATTTAGAATCGAATTTAGTAAAGCTAGGGCAGCAAGTTGTCATGATTCGCAGTAATCATTTAGAACCCGACACAACCGAGCAAACACTCAGCCAAATTATTGCTACACAGCACGTCACCCACTTTTTCGCCAATGCACACTGCGGTTACGATGAGCGACGATTGATTCATTCAGTACACCGTCGTCACCCTGACTTAATAACATGCTTGCCACATCACTCGACCTTGATTGACTCACATGAGCTGCCGTTTGAATTATCAAAAGTCCCGAGCTCGTTTACCAAATTTAGAAAGCTAGTCGAACACTTAGACGTTAATCGCCGTGAGACGGTTATTTCAGCTCTACCACCAGCCGTGAGACTAGCATCGACATCGACAATCTCATTATTCAGTTCACCAAATGATGAAAGCGCAGTAATAAGCGATTATTTGGGTGGCGAAGATGCCGGACTAGCGCATTTAGAAAACTACTTTTCACATGATTACGCTCTTAATTACAAGCAGACTCGAAACGCATTTGACGGCATCGTAAACTCAACCAAGTTCTCGCCGTGGTTGGCACTCGGCTGCGTTTCGCCTAAAACGATTTATCGACATTTGAAGCAGTTCGAAACCGAACATGGCAGTAACGATTCAACCTATTGGATCTATTTTGAGTTGTTATGGCGCGAATATTTCTATTGGACGTGTTTGTCACTGGGTTCCTCGTTGTTCGGTGAAACCTCAAACCATAAACTCGACTCTTCAAACTCCTCAGCGACGTTGAACCTGAATTTAGCCAAATGGAAAAGTGGCAATACCAACTACCCGATTGTCGATGCGTGTATGCGCCAACTTAACGAAACAGGCTACATGTCTAATCGAGGAAGGCAGCTGGCCGCTAGCTGTTTGATCTACGAACTAGGGATCGATTGGCGACACGGCGCAGCCTATTTTGAGAGCCAACTTATCGACTATGACGTGGCATCAAACTGGGGTAATTGGGCATATATAGCCGGAGCCCTGAACTCTCAGGTAAACACCCAAGCCAATAAGCAAAATAATGCTAAGCAACCTAAATCACGACATTTTGATTTGGCTATGCAAACGGATATGTACGATCCAGACCATGCGTTCATCAACAAGTGGAATGCGAGCAGCAAAGAACCTTTCTTAACCAACAATCAGGATATGTTATGAACTTCAAAACCGTGCGCCTTGTCTTAGGCGACCAACTCAATGTCCAGCACTCTTGGTTTCAACAGGTTGATGACGAGGTCACTTACATCATTGCCGAACTTAAGCAAGAGACTGACTACGTTGCATCGCACATCCAAAAGGTGGCGGCTTTTTTCTCGGCGATGGGCTATTTTGCCGACGAACTCAAACAACAAGGTCATCAGGTACTCCACTTAACTCTTGATGACACGACTCAATTTGAAAATCTTGATGCGCTATTGCAGCACTATGTCCACGAATTCGGCGCTGAGAAATTCGAATATCAAAGGCCAGATGAATATCGACTTCTCCAACAACTGGCAAAGCTGAAGTTAACCGGAGTAACCAAAGGCTGTAGCGATTCTGAGCACTTCCTGTTTCCGTTTGACGAGATTGAAACCCAATTTCCAAAAGACAAACACATCATGATGGAACACTTCTATCGTCGAATGAGAAAGCGTTTCGACATCCTGCTCGACGATGGCAAACCGGTTTGCGGAAAATGGAATTACGATGCAAACAATCGCAAGAAGCTGAAGAAACAAGACATCGAGAACCTGCCGCAACCGTTAATGTTTGCCAACGACATTTCTGCGATCTTAAAACGCATCGAGCATCATCAAGTTCAAACCATTGGTGAAGTTGGCGACCAATTATTATGGCCAGTTAACCGCGCACAAAGCTTGTCTTTACTCGCGCACTTCTGCCAAGTCTGTTTACCGCTGTTCGGTCAGTTTCAAGATGCGATGACGACAGAACACGACTCAAAATGGAGCTTGTACCATAGCCGCCTCTCCTTTTCGATGAACAGCAAACTGCTAAGCCCCCAAGAAGTGATTGATGCTGCGCTGTCGGCTTATCAAGCCTCTTCTAAGATAAACACACCCACTATCGACATTGCACAAGTCGAAGGGTTTGTACGCCAAATACTGGGGTGGCGAGAGTACATACGCGCCGTCTATTGGGCAAACATGCCTGCGTACGCCAATAAAAACCATTATTCAGCAACCAATAAGCTGCCTCATTACTTTTGGGATGGACAAACCAAAATGAATTGCATGAAGCATGCGATTGACCAGTCCCTTGAATTTGCTTACGCGCATCACATCCAAAGGTTAATGATCACTGGCAACTTCTGCTTAATTACGGGCATAGATCCCGACCAAGTCGACAGTTGGTACCTTGGTATATACGTCGATGCGATTGAGTGGGTCGAAATGCCAAATACGCGAGGTATGGCACTGTTTGCGGATGGCGGGATCGTCGGAACCAAACCATACTCTGCCAGCGGTTCTTACATCAACCGTATGAGTGACTACTGCAAAGGTTGTCACTACAAGATAAAAGAACGCAGCGGAGAGCAATCATGCCCTTTCAATAGCTTGTACTGGCGCTTTATGAACCAGCACCGCGATGCGTTAAACCGTAACCCACGTATGGGAATGTTATATCGCTCTTGGGACAACATGGACGAGCAATCACAACAAGCGATTCTCGATACTGCTGAACAACGAATCACAAACTTGGAGAACTTATAATGGTGGAACAACTCAGATTACACATATTGGTCATTGGTGGCAGCGGCGGTATTGGTTTCGCCGTGGTTAAGCACCTATTGTCTGAGCTGTCTCGCTTTGATTTTCTCGATGTACATGTCGACGCGACTTATCATTCACAACGACCAGAATTGGAAGATAACCGTTTAAATTGGCACCAAGTCGATGCCACCAACGAAGCTGATATTGAACGACTAAGCACTCAATTCGAGCGATTGGATTGGTTAATAAATTGCGTGGGTATGCTTCATACGCCAGACCTTGGTCCAGAAAAGAATTTGTCCTTTATCGACCCAGAATTCTTCCTGAAAAACATCTCGGTAAACACCCTACCTAGCTTATTACTGGCCAAGCACTTCACGCCGATCCTCAAATCCAGTGACAATCCAAAATTTGCTGTGGTATCAGCCAAAGTCGGCAGCATTTCAGACAACCGATTAGGTGGATGGTATAGCTATCGCTCATCCAAAGCCGCACTCAACATGTTCATTAAAACCATGTCGATTGAATGGCAACGCACATTGAAAAAAGGCACAGTGTTAGCGCTCCACCCTGGTACAACCGACACAGCTCTATCTAAGCCATTTCAGACCAATGTACCGCAAGGTAAGTTGTTTGAGTCTAGTTATGTAGCTCATCAGTTGGTGGACATCATTCGAACGGCCACGCCGGATAAAAGCGGGCATTTCTACGCGTATGATGGTGAGCAATTGACTTGGTAGGGAGGAATACCAATCGCTGGCTTTGATGAATAGTAAAATTTGATGAGTGGTAAGAATAGAAAACCCAACAAAGCTATGACTCTGTTGGGTTTAGTAGTAAACGTGAAGCTGTTGGTTGAAACTAAAAATATGATCTCAACGAAGGGCACTCTAAGGGGTCAGTAATGACCAAAACTGATCATTACTATCACCGCTATTCAGCCCAGTTGAACTTGCTATCGTCGACACCTTCTTTTTCTTCCTTAACGCGCTCGCGGCGGCTTTGCTCTTCAGCACGGGCTGCGTCAATTTCTTGCATGATGGCATCAATATCTGCCAAGGCGTCACTTTCGGTAAACTCACCCGTTAGCTTGCTGTCTGGCTTCAAATCACCCTTCTCAAACAGTGCCCACATTTCTTTAGCATACTCAGTGGTCGCCAGTTCAGGGGCAAATTGCGCATAATAGTCACGGATGTTATTAACATCACGAGTCAGCATCCACTCAGCATTGTTGTTCGCAGATGCATCGACCGCTTGCGGCAAATCGATAATCACAGGACCATATTCATCAACCAATACGTTGAACTCAGACAAGTCGCCATGAATTAAACCAACGCAAAGCATCTTAACGACATAAGTCATCATCACCGCATGATCTTCAATCGCTTGTTCAGGCGGCATCACCACATCATTCAATCTTGGCGCGACATAACCTTCGTCATCAGTGACCAACTCCATCAGAAGTACGCCATCAAAGCAGCCATAAGGGACAGGCACGCGAACGCCTGCTTCTGCCAGCTTATACAAGGCATCCACTTCTGCACTTTGCCATACTTTTTCTTGTTGCTCGCGACCGAAACCAGAGCCTTTTTCCATCGCTCTAGCGCGGCGGCTATTGCGGACTTTTCGCCCTTCTCGATATGCCGTTGCTTTTTTAAAGCTACGTTGGCTTATTTCCTTGTACACCTTGGCACAACGGATCGTATCACCACAGCGTACTATGTACACTGACGCTTCTTTGCCACTCATGAGTTGGCTTTTCACCTCGTCGACTAAACCATCGTCAACTAAGGGCTGTATTCTTTTAGGTATCTTCATGTCGTCTTTATACATGAGTTACCTGACAGATAAAATATTAACTCGTTAAATGAGTGGTTATTCTCAATAGATTCTTAAATGAAGGGAGATTATGTGGGTTTTGTCTTGTGGCGACGACAACGTTCAGAGCAATAAATCACCTCTTCCCAACAACGTTGCCATTTTTTACGCCATGAGAATGGTTTGAGGCAAACGGGACATGTCTTGGTGGGTAGATGTTGTTTCTTGTGCATGACCGCTTCCTTGTCGATGAATCCATTAACCTATTCGTTGAAGAGAGATTCCCTATTACGCTCGTTCCTGACTTTAGCGAGTGACGACGATGTGATTGATAACAACCCCGACTCCGTCATCCTCGAGAAGGAGGAACGACCGAGTCGGGGATCTGATTCATCTAGCTCTGCTTCTATTTCTGCGCTGATAAATATAGCAAGAACCTAAGCGACAACCTTGTACTGTTTCTCCATCTCGCTCACGCCAAGGCCTGAATGTTTCGTCACTTTAAGTTGCACAGGCACACGCTCTTTCAGTGCTTCAACGTGGCTGATTACGCCTATCATCTTGCCTGACGCATTCAAGTTATCCAGCGCGTTTAGAGCAATGTCTAATGTGTCACTATCGAGCGTGCCGAAACCTTCATCTAAGAACAGAGAATCAATACTGGTTTTGTAGCTCACAAGATCAGAAAGCGCTAATGCCAGCGCCAAGCTCACCAAAAAGCTTTCGCCACCTGATAACGTCTTGGTATCACGCATCACATCGCCCTGCCATGTGTCGAGCACTTGAAGTTCTAAGCCATCATCGGCTTTACGTTTTAGCTCATAACGACCATGTAAACGCTGTAGCTGCTTGTTCGCCAAATACACCAAGTTTTCCAGAGTTAAACCTTGGGCAAACTTACGAAATTTATCGCCGTTCTTAGAACCGATAAGTGAGTTCAGACGTGAGATATCATCAAACTCGACCTGCTGTTCGTCGATCTGCTTGAACAGATCTTGCTGATTGCTGCGGTTCTGGCTATCCGTTTCAAGATTGGCAGAAATTGCACCGATCTTTGTCGCATGGCTTTGCTGTGCGTTTTGACACTCAGTAGTCGCTTCTTCAACTTGCTGTTGGTCTTGCTCTTGCCATGCTTTAGCATTTTCGTGGTTTTGTAGCTCCACTTGCGTCGCTTTGGCGGTGTTCAACCTAGCTTGTGCACTGACAATCGCTTCGTCTAAAGACTTCTTCAGGCTTTGAAGTTGAGTTCTAACCTCTTCATCCAACAACGCCGCTTCAAAATTTACCTCATCTTCGAATGGGCTCGTTTTCAGTGCTTGTAACCAAGCATTCGACGCTTGTGTGTAGCTTGATTGCTTACTGACCAACTCGTCCGAGAAACCAGTGTGTTTGGTTTGCTCAGTTCGATGTTCAAGTTCACAGCGGTTAAGCACCAACTGCGCGGCATCAAATGCACTAACCGCTTCTGTGACTTTTTGCTTCATCGCATTGCTGGTGGCTTGAATGTCTTTGTCACCAAACAACTCTGTTCTTTCAGAAACTACACGAGTGAGCTCTGACGCTAGAGACTCACTTTCTTGCGTCAGTGTCGCGAGCTCTTTCTCAACACTGCTTAGCTTGTCATCTAAGGTTTTCAATTCGGCATTTTGAGTGATCAGTTGCTTCTCAATATCGGCCTGTTGCTGTTTGGTTTGCTGCCATGTGTTTGATGCTTGCGATTTAGCAGCAAACCAATCATCAATATTTTCAAGTTCAGGCGCTTCAATAGCCGTTTGAACAATGCTCTCTTTCAGAGCGTTCCATTGCTGTTCTTTTGCTAGAGCTATCTGAGCCACTTGTTCGTTCGTGCTGTGATTTTGCTTATTCAGATCCGCTAAGCGTTGCTCGGCCAACTCGAGATTAGACTGCGCCTTGTCAGCCATAACACTTACAGATAAACGTTGTTTCTCAGCTTCAGCATAGAGCGCTTTCGCATCAGCCAACGCCTTGAGTTGCTGTGAGCTCTGACTTAGTTGAAGTTCACACTGCTGAGCAAAGGTCGCGACTATAGCTTCATTGCCCAAATCGTTAATCGTTAACAGTGCCAGTTCAGGAGCCATGCCAACGAAATCCGATAAGCTCTGTTGAAGCTTGCCGATTACACCTTGCCAATTCAGTTGAGCTTGTTGAATATCCGCTTGCGCACGTTGAATGTCATCGTTAAGCGCTGCAATCATAGGGGCCAGAGAATCTAACTGCTGACGATGCTCTTGGCCTTCTTTTTTGATGGCCGTTAACTCTAGGTTTTCCGTTTCTTTTTGAGCAACCAAATTTGCAATATCTTGCGACTGCTCAATCGAATGGTCTGTTGAACCACACAGTGGGCACTCAGTTCCAGATTCCAAAGCCGCACGGTATTTCGCCAATTCGCCTTCTTGATCAATCAATCGCGTTAGTCGTTCAAGAGACGTCTCTTTCTCTTTATATCGCTCGACTAACACTTCACGTTCTTTCGAAAGCTTATCGACCAACTGAGTGTTAGTTTGATGTGCCTGAGTTTTTGCGTGCAGCTGTTGCTGGGCATTTAGGAAACCACGGTTGATCTCAAGTAATGAGTGCGTATTGCGATTCCAGTACTCCAACAGATCTTTTTGCGCATTCAATACTTGTTCGCTGATGTTGCCTTGCAATGCTTCCCACTGTTGCTTTGCACTACTCTCTAGCACAACCAATTCACTTAAAGTTTTGTCTTGCGTTGCTTTAGCTTCTTGCGCAGATTTGATGATCGTTTGCTGTGCATCAATCGCAGACAAAGTTTGCTTCGCTGAGTTTAACTGTTCTGCATGCTGACGCTCTAGAGTACGAACTTGCTCTACCTTTGCTTGCCACTGACCTAAGTGTTTTTCCAGATGTTGGTCAGTTTGATGTGTATTTAAGTACTCAGTGCTGAGTTGATCTTGTTGCTTCAGTGCATCAATTTTTTGGACTAAAACAATCTGTTGATTACGCTGTTGCGTGTGTTGCTCGTTTAGCGTATTTGCTGCATTAACGGCCGCAGTTTGCTTATCTTTGAGTACGGCAATTTGGTTATCTAGCGGACGGACAAGATCGATGATCTTCTCTTGATCTTGTTGCTCGGTTTTTACTTGTTCGACAATTGCACTGCTTTGAGTCAATTTAATTTGCGCGTCTTGCTTTTCTGCATCACGAACGGCCAGTAACTTAGAGCTGTTATCTAAGTGAGCTTGAGTAGTGCTCACCTCTTGTTCGCAACGCTTTAAATCTTTGTGCATTGGGCGCAGCTTTTCAGCCGGCTCACTGTTTGCCAAGCGCTCTAATGAAGGTTGATTACGGTCTAGTTCATCTTGAGCTGTTTTAAGATCGTGCTCACTGGTCGCGATAGTTTGCTCAGCTTTAGTTACGTCTTTCCACCAGCTTAGATGCGCTTGCCACTCTTTTAATTGCTCCGCTAAACGCTTCTGTTCCGCTTCTAACGTTTCTCGTTCTGCGGTTAGCTCTTGGATTTGCTCTTCAGACAGTAAGCTCACACCTTCTGCTTTGGCTTTAAGGTGATTAAGCGACTCTTCACTCGACTTGAAATGATCGTAGATGCGCTCAGAGATCAGGCTATAGACTTCTGTGCCCGTCAGCTCTTCAAGTAGCTCGGCACGGTCGTTAGCATTAGCATTTAAGAACGCCGCAAACTCACCTTGAGACAACATGATCGATTTAGTGAAGCGTGAGAAATCGAGACCCGTTACCTGCTCCACCAACTTTGTCTTCTTGGTCAACATAGTCTCTAAGACTTTATCGGTGTCCGCATCCGCAAATTCACACGTTGGCGTTTGTAATGCGCCATCGTGCTTTCCGCGAGCTCGCTTTTGGTGGAAGTTAGAGCGATACGTTTTGCCCTGCACTTCAAATTCAAGCTCAGCGAAACACTCACCCGTGCCACGCGTCATTAATTCGTTGTTGCCTTTAGCGATGCTCTTTAAACGCGGTGTGCGGTGGAACAATGCCAAACAAATCGCATCAAGAATGGTGGTTTTACCTGCCCCTGTTGGGCCAGTAATCGCGAACAGACCATTTTCTGCAAACGGTGATTGGGTAAAATCGAGCTTCCAACGCCCTTTTAAAGAGTTCAGGTTTTCAAATTCTAGGCTTAAAATCTTCATACTGGTTACTCTTCTACTTTATTTGGCGCTTGAGCGCTCTCAGACACTTCAACCATCACTTGTTTAAACTTCACCGTCATGCGCTCTAAACGCGCTTTTTCAGAATCGGTTTCAAACTCTTCTAAGGCAATACGCTTCGTAAACACGTCCATCGGGCTCAGTTCAGATAAGGTTTCTGCCGACTCTTGCTCTAATGCTTGATTGCGACGCTCTCTTGCTCTGCGCAGTTGAAGTACTTCCACATTCAAACCGTCAGTCAATGAACGCATACGTTCTTGTAGATCCGACAAGTAATCTTGCGCTTGCACTTCTATCGATAACCACACGCTTTGTTCGCTATCTAAACCTATGTATTGGTTCAGCTGAGATTCGATCTCGCTCAAGTCGCCTTTGATTTCAGCTAGAGGTTGGAATGTAGGAACAGGCAATTGAGAAATGGTGCGCTCACCTTCAACAAACTCAACAACACACACTTGTTTCTGAGATTTAAGTTCATCAAAGCTTAGTGGGATTGGAGAGCCTGAATAACGAATGTATTCACGCTTTGCCACCACTTGTGGGCGATGGATATGACCAAGTGCGATATAGTCTGCATCTGGGAAGCCATCAGCGGCGAAACCATCAAGGTTGCCAACATAGATATCACGCACCGAATCCGATTGTTGGACACCCATCGCCGTTAAATGACCAGTAGCGATGATCGGCATGTGCTCGCTGTTTTCAAACGCCGCACGTTTTTCTACAGCGGCATCATAAACACTTTGGTAGTGTTGCTTGATTGCATCACCGAGTTGCTTCTGACGTTCAACACCGGTGACACCCGCCTGACTGGTCAACACATCGCGAGGACGAATAAAAGGAATGGCACAAACCAGCGCTTCTACATCGCCGTTCTTGCCTTTGAGTTCGACAACCTGAGTCGCATGATCTTCATTGGTATTAGGAATCACGTATGCACCCATGTATTTGAGCAGCTGTTGTGTCTCTTTAAGCACAGAGACTGAATCGTGATTTCCACCTAATAACACCAATTGGCAGCCGATCTTGTTCGAATCGACCACAAACTTGTTATACATCTCACGAGCGTAACTCGGCGGTGTGCTGGTATCAAAAATATCGCCAGCAACAATGATCGCGTCGATGTTGTGCTCAGTAACTTGCTGAAGTAACCATTGTAAAAACCGTTCATGTTCATTCTTACGGCTTTTATTGTAGAAGTTTTGGCCAAGGTGCCAATCGGACGTGTGAAGAATCTTCATTTCTGCTCACTGGAAGTCGGTAATAGCTTTAATTTACCAAAATAGTCGACAAAATACCCTTTTATAAGCTTGTGAAAACCAACTAATTTCAGGCTTTGGATCAACTATGCCCATAGCGTAACCAATCATTATTTTTGACATAAAAAAACCGCTCAACGTTAGAGCGGTTTTAATTGTCTGTGGCCTAAACTATACGCCATAAATTACTTAATCTTTATTTAGCGAGCTTCTGCTAGGCTTGCCAGGTAGTTATTCGTTAAATAAAAGCCGCTGAACTTGTCAATAAAGTCCGCTGGAACGGTTTTATCGGTCAACCCAGATTCAATCAGAGCCGCTTGCCACCTCTGTACTTTCGGGAAGCTTTCTAGCATATCGAAGCCTGAACGCCCTTTAATTACAAATGCTCGGTGTAACAGTGGTAACCAAGCGATGTCGACGTTAGAGATGTAGTCCCCTTTAAAGAACTCAGTATCACCCAGTTTTTTCTCTGCCTTTAGGAACGCCTTTTGTAAATTGGCTAAGCGTGTTTCAAAAGTCTCTTTGTCTTTACTCGCCATGGTGCCGCACTGTGCCATGTAATGTTTGCTCGCTTGATAAGACCAAGCACGGTCGAGTGCTTTCTGCTCGGGTGAAACCTCTTCAATAGGGGCATATTTATCGTCTAGGTATTCAACAATCGCATCAGACTCAAAAAGAACCGTGTCATTTTCTGTAATCAATACAGGAACCTGCCCGTTCGGTGAGATATCCAAAAACCACTGTGGTTTGTTATTCAGCTCAATGTACTCAATTTCAAACGGGACGTTTTTCATTACTAGTGAACCCATTACACGTTGAACAAATGGGCAGTTTTTAAAGCTAATCAATTTAATCATTTTTGGCTCCGAATCGGGTTAATAATTTCTTGTTACACCCCTAAGACGAACCCAAAATCCAAAAGACGAAGAATAATTCGTTATTTCACGAAATAATTTAATTTGTTGTTATCAAGACGTTTAAAACCAACAGAGAAATGCGAAATCTTTGCAAAGAATAATTAATAGCTAGGGAGGCAAGACAGAGGGATACAGTACTAATTACTAATTAACGAGCTAGCAAGCTAACAAGCCGTACTTTCCCCACCAGCGTTCAACTGATGAGGAGAAGTTAACGAAAGCAGAGTAAAACTAAACAACCAAAGATAGTGCAATAGATGCCATGATCACTCCTACAACAAACTCCAACATCTTCCATGATTTCGGGTTCTTAAACATTGGAGCTAAGAATCGTGCACCATAGCCAAGTAAAAAAAAGAACACGAATGAAGCCGATACTGCACCTGCACCAAACAACATTTGATTTGGTTGATATTGTGTAGAGATAGAACCAAGCAATACCACAGTATCCAGATACACATGCGGATTAAGCCAAGTAAACGCTAAACACATGGTAACTGCTTTGGTTAAAGAGCTTTTGGTTTCGACACTGGCTTCTAAGGCATGATTTTCGGTAAATGCTGAGCGAAAGCTCAAGAATGAGTAAACGCCTAAAAAGATAGCCCCACCGTAACGAGCAAACTGCTCAACTTGAGGGAACTGCTCAACGATCGCGCCAAACCCCGTCACACCAAAGCTAATGAGTAAGGCGTCAGAAATCGCACATACAGCGCAAACTGCCAATACGTGTTGGTTCTTAAGCCCTTGCTTTAAAACAAACGCATTTTGAGAGCCAATCGCAAGAATCAACGAAAGGCCAAGGGAGAAACCTGCTAAGTAAGTCGTCATCTAAAGCTAGCCTCTTAACGTAACTCAAAACTCATGAAATGACTGTGCGGATCTAACACATAATTAGCAAAAGGTTCACAGTAACCAAAGCCAAATTTTTGGTACAAATTACGCGCTGGCTTAAAGTAGTCTTCCGATCCCGTTTCTAGGCTAATACGTCGATATTGGCGAGCGGTTGCCGTATCCAAAACGTGCTGCAATAGCTTGCTTGCGACACCGGACTTTCTTGCAAACTGCGAGGTTCTCATTGACTTCAGTTCAGCGTGTTGTGTATCAAGCTCTTTAATGGCGACACACCCAAGCAGTTGGCTGTCTTTCCAAGCACTGAAAAAAGTAATCTCTGGCGACTTGAGCCCCTCTAGATCCAGTGCATGAACGCTTTCGACTGGCGATGTCGCATACATATCAGCTAAATGCTCTTCGAGTAGCTCAATAACCTCTCCACCCGACAAATCATCAATTTTTATTTCCATAACTCTTTAATTATCCTTAATAATTTTTTTATCCGTTTTAGATACAGTAAAATTACGCTACCCTCAAAAAGTTGCGTACGGCACACTTTAATCACATAGTATCGTGACGCTTGCCGTGTTAGGTATCTGATAGCTTTGTCGATATACAGCAGTCACAATTTATTTACGACACCACCATTTATTTAAAGCACCTGTTTTTGGTGAGAGGATATGTAGTCAGATCTATATGAGCATCCAACTAGATTTAACCACAGCCACCCCTAGGCAGAATTTCGACTCTGCACAGGGCTATATTACGCTGCAAGACCACCGTGTCATCGATGTCGACGAAAACATTGCAAAAATCTTCGGTTACAGTTGCCGTGAAGCACTTCTCAACAACGTCGATTTTGTCTACTCATTAATACCCAAAGATTATCACGGCTCTGTCCGTGAACGTTACCTTTCTGCGATTAAAGGCCAACTGGGAAAGGGAAAGCTTTATAAAGATATTCCGGTGAATAACCGCCTTCTCTCGCTGTTTAGCCTTGCTCAAGCGGTCAGAGTCAACGACCGCCCCGCTCTTCGTGTAATGATCATAGATATTACCTCAGTTGTTGCTTCAGAGCGTAAACATCAAGAAAAAGATCGTATGTACCGGACTTTACTCAATAGTTCGAAACAGGGCGTGCTCGTCCACCAAAATTTCAAGCCTCTAATGGTTAATCAAGCCTGGGTTGAAATGCAGGGTGCCAAATCGATAGAAGCAGTGCTCGCCATGGACTCAATCATTTCAATTATTCCGCCGGACAGTCGTATCAATGCCATGAGACGCAGCCAGAGTATTCTTGCCGGTGATACACCAAGCTTCAGTTCTGTGGTTGAAAACCAATGCTTTGACGGGAGTAAAAAACACTTCAATATCTACGACAACATCATCAATTGGGAAGGCGAAAAAGCGATCCAAGTGGTGGTAGAAGACGTTTCCGACAAGGTTAAATTAGAACAAGAGCTACTGCACCGCGCACTTCACGACGACCTAACACAAGTATTCAGCCGCAGTGCCATTTACGATTGGTTAAAAAAACCGTTAAAAGAACAAACTGAGATGTCTTGTTTACTGTTGGATATTGATGACTTCAAAAAAATTAATGACCAATTTGGACACAGTGTTGGTGACGAAGTGATTCGCACTCTCGCGAATACCATTAAGAAGCACGTCAAAGCCTTGAACGGCGTGGTTGGCCGCTGGGGAGGTGAAGAGTTTATCGTCTTCTTTCCAAAAAACCGAACGACTCATGGAACCATTTTCGACACGGCATACTCCCAAGCGAAAATTGTTGGTCAACGTATTTGCGAAGAATTTCGAACTCATCAATTCTTGGGATTTAATCGCACCAAGTTTCAATCAAGCGTCAGTATTGGCATTACCGACAGCTGCATCGTTCGTACCAACAACTCCCTAGATACGTTGATTCGAGTTACAGACGACGCGCTCTATCGTGCTAAATCCAACGGAAAAAATAGAGTCTCAGTAAACCACGAAGGTGCATGTATAGAGTGTGGCTCGTGAAACAATTGCTAAGCATCAAGAAAAGGTCATTTAAGCCTATAAGTTGACCCAAGATTTTCTTGTTATTTTTAAGTTCTAGTTTACTATGCGCCACCCCAATTTTTTCAGCAAATGCTGCAGGCAAACATGTCCGCCAACGCACTCTATACCGACCTATCCGGTTACTATGATTTAATGTGTGTCGATATTGACTACCAAGCGCAGAGTGACTGCGTTCGTAGGTTACATCAGATTTTTGGAAATGAAGGAAAAACACACCTCGACCTTGGATGTGGCACTGGACCACACGTTCGCCATTTTATTGATTACGGCTATCAAAGTAGTGGCCTTGATCTGAATAAACCAATGCTCGACATTGCTCAAGTTCGTTGCCCTGAAGCTAACTTTTCAGTACAAAACATGAGTAACTTTGAGGTCTCAGAACCGCTCGATCTTATCACTTGTTTCTTGTATTCCATCCATTACAACGACGGTATTGAGAGACTAAAAGAGTGCATTGCAAGCGTGCACCGAGCTTTGAAACACGAAGGTGTCTTCTGCTTCAACGTGGTTGATAAAGAGAAGATAAGCAATGACTTGTTTGTTCGACATACAGCCAACAAAGAACATGATGACTTTACCTTTCGCTCAGGTTGGTACTACTCCGGCGAAGGTAGTAAGCAAATGTTAAAGCTAAGTATCGAAAAAACGACTGCGGGTGAAACTCAAGTATGGAATGACGAACACCCTATGGTGGCATTCTCGTTTAAGGAGTTGATCGAGATATTGAAGCCCTACTTTGAGGTTCATATTTTTGAGCACGATTATGACAAGCTGCTGCCTTGGGATACCAAATCAGGTAATGCTTTGGTCACTTGTGTAAAAATCTAGGTAAGCCAATTCCAAACGAATTAAACCGATACAAGCACACAAAAAAGAACCCACACTCGCCGTTCTCTTTATAGAGTATCGAGCCAATGTGGGTTCTTCGTTTCTATATGTATCTTGCTACCAAATCAAACACAGATTGATTAGAAGTCCGCTGTCATACCTACGTAGTAAGTACGTGGCTCTTCAACATAACCCATACTCTCTAGCTCTTGTGATACAGCTTCATCAGTCAAGTTAGTAATGCCTGCACGTACTCTAACCGAATCATTAATGTTGTATACGCCACCAATGTTTAAAGTAGTGTATGCATCTTGAGTCAAATCAGTTTCGATATTACGTTCACCACGGTAACGCGCACTAATAAAGGTATTCAGATCGAAAGTTGGGCTCCAGTTCAGTTTAACTAAACCTGAATGCTTGTAACGCTCAAGCAGTTCTTCACCCGTTGACTTATCTTCTGTGTCTAAGAACGTGTAGTTACCAGACACGCCCCACTCATCGGTAATCTGAAATTGACCCGTAAGTTCGGCACCTTGAACCACCGCCTCAGATACATTGGTATAAGTACGCTTCCCTTTCACATAGCCAGTAGAGCTAGAACTGTCTGCGCACCCTTTACCCGATTCAAACACTCCGCCGTTCTCGCAGTACGTTTCATCGCGATCAATAAGGTCATTGATTTCGTTGCGGAACAAGGCACCTTCAACATTCCAACGTGGTTGGTTGTATATTGCTGCAATTTCATAGTTCAAGCTCGTTTCAGGCTTAAGGTTTTCATTGCCATACAAATCACACTTCCCTTTGCAGCTATTAACAGTGTAGTCAGCTTGGTTTTGAGTTAACGAAGGCGCTTTAAACGCCTTACCCACACCACCTTTGATGATGAGGTCATTAGTCGTTTGGTGAACTAAGTACACACGCGGGCTGAATTCTTCACCGTACAATTCGTGCTTATCTAAACGTCCACCAATGGTTGCGGTGAGTTGTTCAGTCATCAACCACTGGTCTTGAACAAACAAAGCACCTTGATACGCTTCTGATGTACCGTTGATCAAGTTTTCTTTGTTGGTTAATTCGCTCAACTGGTAGTCCATACCAAAAGTTACGGTGTGACTATCACCGAGATAAGTCGTTGCTGACGCTTCTACTATTTGAGTTAGCTCTTCTACATCGCTACTGTAATTGTTACCTAGATCAGCGGCATCGTTGTCTGTCACGTTTTCACGAGAGTAACGAACTTGTGTGTCACCCCAGTTCCAAAAACCGCTGTGTGTAATCGCTTGACTGTTACGTACAACATTACTATCCACTAGGTTCGAACCTGTAGCATGTTCTGCTAAACCATCACGTTTATCGTCACTATAGCCAAGGTCTAAATCAATCGTCTGATTGTCTGTCATATTCCATGTCAGGTTGGCAAGCAAACTTAAAGTGTCGCGTTCCTCTAGAGCGGTAATATTTTCACGACCATTACCTGTATATGGTTGCCATGCGTCACGCGAGGTTTGATTTAAAGAAAAACGCGCAAACAACTCATCATCAATCAATGCACCGGACGTAGTAAAACCAACAGAATATTCTTCGCCACCATCTCCGTCTAATGGAGATGAAGTGTCCATGTTAATCGTTGAGCTCCAATCATTTTCTGGAGCTTTGGTGATGATGTTGATTGTGCCACCCATACCATCTGAACCGTAAAGTGCAGACATTGGGCCGCGGATGATTTCAACACGTTCGATTGACTCAGCTGGAATAGTCGAGAGATCGAAATCGTTACCACGAATGATGGCACTTGCAGAGCTTAAGCGACGGCCATTCACCATGATAAGCGTATAGTCTGAATCCATACCACGAATAGAGATCATCTGACGGCCAGCACGTGTGCTATCAAAATCAGATTCCACACTCGTTGATTCTGCAACGATGTCAGCCAAAGTGATTCCAGGGCTGTCTTCGATGTCTTGAGCGGTGATAACCGACATTGAAGCTGGCACTTGTTTTAGAGCCATTTCAGTACGAGTTGCCGTAACAACCATTTGCTCATCTGTCGCTTGCGCTTCTTTTTGCGCTAACACGTTAGCCGATAGTGAGGTGCAAATAACAGCTACTGCGACCGAAAGGGGTTTACGAATCATAAGAGGTTTGCGAACTATAAGGTGCTTGCGAACCAAAAGAGGCTTGCGAATCAACAGAGATTTCTCAGACATGATATTTATTCTTATATGTAATTAGTAGTGATAATGGTTTGCATTAAACAACCAGTTACCACTCCAATCAACGAAAGTTTCATGCTGAAAATTCATTATGATTATTCACCTATCAAATAATGCAGGCAACATATATTCAATTCATTAGCATTAAGCCAGTAACATTCATGTGCCAGATAATTTAGGAGTATGTCTCTTTAAATAGTTCACGAATCCAACGACACATAGGGTCATTGTGGAAACGTTTATGCCAGTAGAGATATACGTCTTCTGATGGGCTCCTGATCGCTTTGGGTACGCGTTTACAAACAAGGTTTCTCTGTTTTGCTGCTTGTTGAGCAAAAGGTGTCGGCAGGTGAAAGATGATATCGGTCGCTTCAGCCATATCTGGAGCGACGTTAAAGTTAGACAGTTGAATCGGTATCGATAGCTGACGCTGCTTATCGATCAAGCCCAAATCTTTGAAACGACTTTCAATCGAGAGCTTCTTATCCCCTTGCAGTGAGATCTGGCCGAGTTGGCTACTCAATAAATCATCAACGGTGATCTCTTTATCCGCCAGAGGGTGGTCTTTGCTCATTAATAACCGATAATCGCGACTGATTACGAACATTCGATACAGGTTTTGTTCAGAACTTAATGGTTCATGCGTCGACAATACAAAGTGCGCATCACCTGATAACAGAGGTTCAAAGTGTCGTTTAGGAATCGAGTCGATATCGACAACCATATTCGGCGCTTGTTGGCGGATTTGTGCCACGACTTTTGGCAAAAGGTGTGAAACCTGAGGAACCAAGCCAAAGAACCGAACGGTACTATTACTCGTCTGCGGTTCAAATACGTCTCCATGGACCAATTTCTCAAGGCGTGTGAGCACAGAGTTGAGGTCTTGCTTAATGACTTCTGCTTTCGGGGTTAACTCATAACCATAGGCTGCGCGGACTAACAAGTCATCGTTGAATACCGTTCGTAGTTTTTGTAGTGAACGACTCACCGTCGGTTGGCTCATGTCCAACGCCAAGGCTGTGTTTGATACGTGCTTCTCTTCAAGAAGGTGTTTAAGAATAACGAGTAGGTTAAGGTCGACCTGGGCAAGATTCATTATAAGGATATTCAAAATACTGAAGATTCAATATGCGTATAGTGCTATTTCCCCAGAATTAATACAATTGATAATCACTCTTACTTTGATGTCATACAATGTGAAGTGCCGAATTTGATGCTAACTAAGTTTTTGAAAGGCTTATTTGGGTGACTTTAGACACAAAAAAAGAAGCCAAATGGCCTCTCTTTACCCTATTCACTCTCGCTACTATTTTCGTTAGCGCTCAACACTCGGCGAATAATAAGCGTCCAACAGTGAAATGAAATTCCCTCTATCAAGTTCGCTAAGTTGATTAATGCCAGCCGCTGCTTTTCTTCCTCCGCCAGTTACAAAGCTAGAGCAAATTTCATCTGCGCCTGTTCTATTGGATAGTGGTGCTCTTAGGCTAACAGTATAAGATTCGCCATCTTGGTTTTTCGTTAATACTGCTTGCGCTCGGTTTGGATCTTGATTCACGATCTCATTGCCAAATACACCGCTGATACGTCTTGCCCAAGTCTCACCGGGCAGTTCAAACACACGTGCGACTTTACTTTCATAAACAGGGGCAAGGTTTGATAGTTGCTGGCGGTCATTTTGGTAAGCCGCTCGTAATTGATAGAACACGGAGCCTTTGTCATCCATAAGATCGAACGGGTTCGGGTATTGATAAAGGTTTTGGTAGAGCTCAACTGGCGTGAAATGTAGATCGCTCAATGATGTGCCGTAGCCGTTGTAATTAACCAAGGTACCTAGCTCTTCTAAGAACTCAATTTGTGATTGTTCGAATCCATTTTCATCAGCTAACTGTGCGGCCACTACTTTTAAATTATCACCAAAGGCCGCCGCGATTGCCCAAGCTACGTGTGCACCATTTAGCTTCTGGTTAATCAATAAACTCGTGCAACTCTCTGCCGAGGTGTCTATCAGAGTGTCTAAATGCTCAGAGGTTGGCACGTCCCCTGTTCGATGGTGATCGCAGTAAAACACATCGATGTTGGCATCTAACAGTGAGTGCAATGCTGGCAGGTTCTTCTCCATCGACACATCAAGAACGGTAACGGAAGAGACATCATTTGGATTGCCCGGCTCTATGATTTGACTGGCAACTTGAGAAACCAACTTAATATCACGCTTTACACCGCTAACGAGTACGCTTTTTCTTGGTTCACTTAATCGCAGTTGTAGCAACGAGATGATACCGTCTGCGTCTCCATTGAATACGTCGTAGTGCATGCTGTTCCTCTTCCGTAAGATTTAACGTTTATTTGAAACGCGCCAAAGATATGGCTCACGTCAATGCGTTCGTTCATCGTTAGTCTGTCATTATTTTAGTTTTATTCCACAGATACTTAAGTCTATTTTGTAATGCCTTATTCTTATTTCTATCGATTCAGGCACTTGCCTATTCTTCAGGCACAAAAAAGGCGCGAATAATTCACGCCTTTGCTTTCTAAGAACTCACGCCTTGGGTTTCAAATACTTAACATATTTGGTTTCTAACTTGCTCTAGCAGTCTTATGACGTCTTGAACTGTGCTACCGCTTGATCCATATCGTTCGCTTGCTCAGCTACTTTATCGACTTCGACCAAGCAATGCTGCGCCGAAGCGTTGTTATCATTCGAGATGGTATTCAACTCAGTAATTGAGTCACTCACTTGTGTCATTACGGCACCCTGCTCTTCAATCGCTGAAGCAATACGTTCTGAGTTGCCTTGAATGCTTTCCATATCACTCAAGATCAGTTGCAAGCTTGCATCCAGTTCTTCTGAATCTTTAAGTGTCAGCTGGCCTTGTTGATTACACTCGCCAATCTCTGTCATAGAAGCATTCATTTGGCTCTGGATTGCAGTTACTACACTGGTGATTTCAGTGGTTGATTGGTGCGTTCTGCTTGCTAACGCTCGGACTTCATCCGCAACAACGGCAAAGCCACGACCTTGCTCACCAGCACGAGCGGCTTCAATGGCTGCGTTCAGTGCTAATAGATTAGTCTGTTCCGCTATACCTTGGATAATGTTAACGGCACTGCCAATTTGATCGACATGGTGATTCAAAGAACTAATCGAATCTTGGCTACTTGAAAGGCGTTCAGACAACTGGGTAATGTTATTGATGGTATCAACCACCACTTCACGACCTTTGTCGGCATTCACTTTCGCTTGATGAACGCCTTCAGCGGCAACCGATGTACTTTCTGATATTTCCCCAATAGTCAGTACCATCTCTTGCACTGAAGTTGTCATTGTTGAGGTGTGATTTGCTTGAACTTCAAACTGTTTGATGACCGATTCAAGCTCGTCATGCATGCTCGACGTACTTTGTGTCAACTGATGCGACTTAGATTGAGACGTTGCTATCAACCCTTCAAGCTGATCTAGCAGTTGATTGAAGTATTCGCCTAGCTTACCGAGTTCGTCTTTGCCATTCTCCGTCGCACGAATAGACACGTCGTTCGAGTCGACAATATTACGGATCACAGTAAGTAGAGATTCAATCTTACCGATGATTGAACGGACGATTAACCAGCTGAATAGAATGATCGCCACTAACAGTGTGACGCAAAGTGTGTTGTTGATCAGCGATAGTTTATCCATCTCTTGCTGTGCCTGTTGATCTAACACGGCCGAGAATTCTTTGAATTGAGTCTCGATAACGTGCGAACCTGTGCGCGCTTGCCCTAATAACCCTTCGTTATGTTTTAACCCTATCACTCGTTTCTGATCTACGACTTGACGAGCTGCTTCTATCAAAGCAGCTGAGCCACCCGCATTAGAAGTAATAGACAGAACACTTGGGTCGAACTCACCCTTCTCGATCAGATCATTGAAGAGATACAGCTCAATTTTTTGTTCAGCACTTGCTGAAGCACTTATGTTATCGAGTACAGCATGAAATTCCCCTAACAATCCTTTGTCTCGTGCTAGTCCATACACTTGGCTGGCTTTAACAAGGTTAACAAAGCTTGTGTGGTACGTTTCGATATCTTCACGCAAATGCGTACTGTTGGCCAAACCCAGATCATTCAGCACAGCATTAAGCTCAGATTCAGACGCTAAGAATTTTTTGTAATTTACGTCGAATTTGTCGAGGTATTTCAGATCACTGCGAAGTAAGAAATCTTTCTCGTTACGACGAAGGTTTAGCAGTCGCACTTCAAGTTCTTTGGTAATTTGTTTGGCTTCGCTCATTTTAGCGGTGGTGTCCGCAAATTGAGATGTGGTAAACAACAATGAAATCATGCCGAAGATGGAGAACACCCCCAACGAATAGAGCTTTTTCTTTATATTCATATACATGGCTCGTCTTTACTAAATTAACTATAAGTATCTAATTGATCGCATCAAAGCATGGATATGCGGCTAGTGCGATCGAGTTATTGTTATGATTTTTTATCAGTAATGGGGTTGAATTTTTGTAGCGGCCCTGCCCGCCAGTAGTGACATCATCAATACATTCAAACAAAAAAGATCCGCCCCATTAACGATAAATCAATCAATCACACATTTTAGTTACATGTACATTAATAGAATTATAAAAGTGAGAGACAGATATTTGACGGGGTATAAATAGCTGAACGCCTTGCTATTAAGGCTTTGAATTAAAACAGTTTGGGCAATTAATGATCTGACGGCTGTGAATGACATTTTTTTGGCTCATCAGCGGAGCAAGAACGAAGAGCAATATTGGGAGGTTTTGACTTTTTTTTGAAACGATGAGTCCATCGATTAGTGATTGTATAGTCGAGAGAAAACGGCGAAAAAATGGACCTACTCAATTCGAGTCAGGTCCATTTTTAGATTTCTTAATCAATCGCTTTGCAGCTAATAAGTTAGGGTTTGAACTTAAGGCTGACTAAAACGCTTTTACCATCTTAGATAGGCACTTCAGTAATACCACTTTCTCATCTTCTTCGATGTCTTGCGTTAATTCATTAACTAGGTTCAAGTGAAGCTGATTGTGGTGAACGTGAATCTTCTGCCCTTCATCAGTTAGAGCAACCACGATTGCACGACGGTCCGTTGGGTGTTCATGGCGTTCAATCAATTCGGCTTTAACCAGCTTTTCGATTTGAACGGTCAATGTACCCGTGGTGATGCCCAGCTTTTCAGCGAGCTCTTTCATTCTTAACGCGCCATGCATACCAAGTACTTCAATAGTGTGTACTTGAGCCAGGGAGTAACCCGTCTCTTTGACAACAGACTGCTCCCACGAAGACATTTTATCGTAGAACTCAGTCAGTATTTGGTTAAGCTGTTCTATATTTCGCATGGTCGTTTGAATGCACTTCAAGAGTAAGATGATTAATCTTATCAAACTTGGAGAGCATTTGTTTATATTCAGACACGGTTTTATCACTGTTTGATTCAAGAGTAATTGCTGCTGAATAGTGATGCCCACTCACCTTCCACATATGGAAATCGGTGACCGACGCATAAGGCGTTAAGGTTTCGGTCACTGAGTCGCGATAATCTTGGTCGATATTCTCATCAAGCAGGATTGGACTGGTTTGTTTCATAAGGTTCATCGTCCACTTAGCAATCACAAATGCGCCAACCATTCCCATTGCTGCATCTAACCAGTTCCAACCGTAAAACTTACCAAACAGCAGCGCAACAATGGCCAACAGTGAAGTCAACGTATCCGCCAACACATGCATGTAGGCTGCGCGTAGGTTATGGTCATGATGGTGCTCACCATGCTTATGATTATGGTCGCTGTCGTGATCATGGCTATGTGAATGACCGTGATTCTTACTATGATTGTTACTATGATTGTTACTATGATTGTTACTATGATCGTGGCCATGTTCGTGTCCGTGATCATGATGGTGATCGCCGAGTAAAAACATACTTACCACATTCACGGTTAAACCAATACAAGCAACGATGATCGCTTCATTGAACTGAATCGCTTGTGGGTTAAACAAGCGATGCACTGATTCCACCAGCATCAATAATGACACAATACCCAATGCAATCGCGCTGGTGTAGCCCCCTAACACGCTGACTTTGCCAGTACCAAACGAGAAACGTTCGCTCTCGGCATGTTTCTTCGCATATCGGTATGCAAATAAGGTGATACCAAACGCTGCAGTATGCGTTCCCATGTGCCAACCATCGGCAAGCAATGCCATTGAACCATAAATGGTACCCGCAACGATTTCGACAACCATGGTAACGACGGTCAATAACAGGACATAGAACGTGCGTTTCTCACCTTGGCTGTTATGTGAAGAAAAGTTGTGTTGGTGACGTGTTGGAAAACTCAAAATGGCGTCCTTAACTTGTATTTGTGGTTAGATAATCGTTGTTAGCAAAATCCCTTTGATTGACAAGTAATTTGATAATCAAAGCAACTGGTTGAAATTTAGTTTGATCATCAAAGTTTGTCAACGGCGAATTTGATTTTCGAAATGGGACGAAAATGAATAAGGCTCACTTAATCAAGAAGTAAACTCTGGGCAGGTCTCTGATTTTGAGTAAAACACTAGCCCTAATCACGGCTCCACTATTCTTCTAAGTAACTAGAATTCATACCCAGTAGTCCTCTGAGTTAATACAAAATTGGTATTTTCTTTCTAAACAGATAGAAACTAAAGAAAGGACATTACCTTGACTAAATTAACCAAAACCGTGTTAGCAATGAGCGCACTCAGCGTTGCTCAAGGCGTCGTTGCGGCAGACCAACCGAACATTCTTGCTATCTGGGCAGATGATCTTGGTTACTACAACACTAGCGCATACAACCGTGGAATGATGGGCTATGAAACGCCGAACATCGATCGTATTGCTAATGAGGGTGCTATTTTTACGGATATGTACGCACAACAATCTTGTACGGCTGGCCGTGCTTCGTTCGTGACGGGTCAACACCCATTCCGTACCGGCCTACTTACTATCGGTATGCCAGGTTCTGCACACGGAATTCCTGACTGGGCTCCTACCATTGGTGATGCTCTTAAAGAAGAAGGTTACGCAACGGCACAATTCGGTAAAAATCACTTAGGCGATCAAGACAAACACCTTCCTACAAACCATGGTTTTGATGAGTTCTTTGGTAACCTTTACCACTTAAACGCGGAAGAAGAGCCTGAAACCTACTTTTACCCAAAAGACCCAGAATTCAGAAAGAACTACGGGCCTCGTGGCGTTATTAAAGCAACCTCTGATGGCAAAATCGAAGATACGGGTCCACTGACTCGTGCTCGTATGGAAAACATCGATGAGGACTTTACCGAAGCGGCTATCACGTTCATGGAGAAATCTGTAAAAGAAGATAAGCCGTTCTTTATCTGGTACAACTCGACTCGTATGCACGTTTGGACTCGTCTGAACGAACATTACAGCGGCATTTCAGGTCAAGGCATCTACGCTGATGGTATGGCTCAATTAGACGACAACGTGGGCGCGTTGCTTGATACTCTTGAACGCTTAGAAGTTGCAGACAACACGATTGTCATCCTTTCTACCGATAACGGTGCAGAAAAGTTTACATGGCCTGACGGCGGTACATCTCCTTTCCACGGTGAGAAAGGCACAACTTACGAAGGCGGCATGCGTGTTCCACAAATCGTGAAATGGCCTGGTGTAATCGAACCTGGCTCTGCGGTTAATGCGCTAATGTCTCAAGAAGACTGGTTACCGACACTAGCTGCTGCTGCCGGTAATGACTCTATCGTTGAAGACCTTAAAGAAGGTGTTTCTCTAAATAATACAGATTGGCGTGTTCACTTAGATGGCTCGAACTTTATGCCATATTTTGAAGGAGAGGCTGAAAAGTCACCCCGTGAAACTATCTTCTACTTCTCTGCAAACGGTGACTTCAATGCGCTTCGTTGGAACGATTGGAAAGCAAGCTTCGCTATGATGGAAGGCACAATGCAATCGGCTATCCGTCAAGCTCCTGCTTGGGCTTCAATTACAAACCTACGTATGGACCCGTTTGAAACCGCAGCGAAAGAATCTGGCATGTACACTCGTTGGATGGTAGACAACATGTGGTTATTCGTACCAATGTCTCAAGAAGTGATTAAGTTTATGGGCTCTCTAAACGATTACCCAATGCAACAAGGCCAAGGCTTCAGTGCCGCAGACATCAATTACAACACGCTAAAAATGCAAAAGCTGATTCAGCAGATGCAAGCACAAAACGCGAAATAGCGGAGCAAGGGTTAAACAGCGAAGCAACAGCTAGATAACCCGGCTACCGACCATTAAAGATAACTGACTAATTAAAGCCCCACTGGGGCTTTTTTTGTGAGGCATCAACAATCTTTTTTCTAAACCATGAATGCGCCATATCTGCATTACGACTCTTGTGCCACACCAGATATTCAGTACCAAGATCCGATTCAAACGGTAAAGGCGACAGCTTAAAATCATCCAGCAAGCCATACCTTTCAAGTATCGATTTCTGACTAATACAAAGCCAATCCGTCCCTCTTACCATATCAAGCATTTCAAATGGGCCAGGCGCCTTTCGTGCAACCTTTCTACTTTTCGCATACTTACTGGTTTTGGTTAACGGCGATTCTTTGGTATCCCACATACTATGAAGAACATGCTTCTCTTCAAGGTATTCTTCCAACGTAATCTCGTTCCCTAATCTAGGGTGGTTTTTATCATAAGCAACCACCATAGGTTCGTTAGAGAGCTGAATACATTCCATTGCCGGATCGTTGATAGGCGTATGGACTATACACAAATCATATCGGTGTTGGCGAAGGTCTAGAACGATGTCTGCGGTATAGTAAGGGTCAATATGAAGACCTATATCTGGCGTTTCCGCATAGAGGATATCGGATACACGCTTCATCAATGAATAAGTTGCACCACTAATACAAGCGACATTAAACGACCTTTCAATTTTTGTTGGGTCGAACTTTCGCTTACTTGGAAAAGTCGATTCAAAGGCATCGTAGGCCTGTTTTATCTGAGGGTAGATGTCATAACAAAAACTGCTCGGTCTATAACCTTCCTTTGTTTTCACAAACAACGGATCATCATAGGTTTCTTTTAGTCGGTTAAGCGCCTTACTAATTGCGGGCTGAGTAACGCCAAAACGTTTCGCGGTATTCGAGATAGAGAGCTCTTCCATCATGACAACAAAATACGGGATCAGACTAAAATCAGTGTTTTTCATGTTCTATTTACCAAACTCGCGTACTAAATTAACTTTCATATCATTGAATTATACCGTATCAACCAAGCACTTCATTAGCGACCCTTTTATTTTGGGAAGTCACCTACGAATTAACATGCTAGAAACGATGATTAACAGAACACAAAAAGCCCACACTTGGCAGGCTCAGGTAACTCTAAGTCAGTGATGGCGTTTATTTGCTTTGTAGCAGAGTAATCTCATCATTAACCCAGCCTAATAACTGCTTGGTCGCTTTAGACAAGACTTGATTCTGCCTCACGATATAGCCTAGGCTGGTGCTAGAGAAATTGGTCAATGGCGTAACCTTTGAATTCAAATACTGCTTAGTGGATATCGCAAACTCAGGAATGATGGCCACTCCAAACCCAGCTTCTGCCCAGTCGATTTGAGCATCGACACTCCCTACTTCCATGACTCTATGATTGGGTAGATTAAGGCTTGGTAAACCTTCATCAATGAAGTCACGGGTTCTCGTATCGTGGCCAAGTAGAATCAAGGTGAGTTCTGTCTCTATATCGTCATCTTTAACCTCGTTTCCTGTCTTGCTATCAGAGTATTGCATGTCGAAGCCATCGCCTAACGCACACCATGAAAGCTCTTGAAGCTTAGTAAAATAGAGCGACTCGTTGTGTTGCTCTTTCGCAATCACAAAACCAAGATCCGCCTGAGCGTTCTTAACTAAACTCGATGCTTGAGATGACGTAGTGTTCAGTAGCGTTAGGTCGATACCCGGATACTGCGCTTTGAACTTCTGGAACGGGCGAATTAGCAAGAATCGAGAGATGATGTCGCTCACGGCAATAGTTAACGTGCCTATTTTAAGGTCGTTAATGGCGTTGAGATCGGCCTGACAAATCTGCAGTTCGAGTAATGTTCTTTGACTTGTCTCTAGTAACCTTTCACCTGCTTGAGTCAGTTGAAACGGACTTCGCTCTATCAACTTGATGCGTGTTTGTTGTTCCAGTTGTTTTAGGTGCAAACTCACATTGGGTTGTGTCATATGCAGTGCGTTGGCTGCTTTTCCGAAATGCTTATATTCCGCTAGCGTCACAAACGTCTTCAACAAATTAATATCGAGCATCATATCCCTCCCAGGTTTTTTACATTATATATGAAATCCTTATCAAGATAATAAAGATAATTAATTTCTCTTATCCACTTTGTAGGCCTAACATGATTTCTCAATCAGTCAGGAGAAAAATTATGCCATCTATTGTTGTTGTAGGCGCAAACTGGGGCGACGAAGGCAAAGGCCGTATCGTTGATTTTTTAGCAGACCAAGCTTCTGCTAGCATTCGCTTTCAAGGCGGAAACAATGCCGGCCATACCGTAGTAAACGACTTCGGTACATTCAAACTGCATCAACTGCCTAGTGGTATTTTTAATCCTGATTGTACGGCAGTTCTTGGCCCTGGCATGGTGATCAGCCCTGCTGCGCTAACTCAAGAGATTGCAGAAGTACAAGCAGCTGGCATCAAAGTGAAAATGGCGATTTCAGACCGTGCGACACTTTGTCTACCTTTACACGCGCTTGAAGACACACTTGAAGAAGAACGTTTAGGCGATGGTGCTTACGGTTCAACACGTCAAGGTATTGCACCCGCTTACGGCGATCGTGTGATGAAGAAAGGCATTCTTGTTGGCTGGTTGAATCAACCTGAAATTTTGGAGCAACGCATTCAATTCTTACTTGATTGGAAGATGCCTCAACTTAAAGCGCTATACCCACAATGTGACTTCTCTCAGACTGCTTCTGAAATGACAGAATGGTTACTTGAAGTGACTAAAGCTTGGCGCCCATTCATTTGCAACGTAACTGAGCCGCTTAAAGCACTGCAATCGCAAGACGCGAACTTACTGTTCGAAGCTCAGTTAGGTGCAGGTCGCGACCTTGTTTACGGTGAATATCCTTGGACGACATCTTCAAATGTAACCGCTGCATACGCGGGTATCGGTAGTGGCTTACCTGCCCTTCGCCCCGAGCGAGTTATTGCTGTTGCTAAATCGTTCAGTTCGTCTGTTGGTACTGGCACGCTAGTGACAGCAATGGAAGAGCAAGATAGCTTCCGCGAAAGCTCTAACGAATACGGCGCAACGACGGGTCGTCCACGTGATATGGGTTACTTTGATGCGGTAGCAACTCGCAACGGCGTTGACCTACAAGCTGCAACGGAAATCGCACTGACTAAGATTGACTGCCTGTCTGGTTTGTCTGAACTTAAGATCTGTACCGCTTACTCTGGTGAGCACACTGAAAACCCGATTTGGCCACAAACGGCTGAACTAAAGCCTGTATATGAAGATATGGCTGGCTGGGATGAAGACATCACTGGCTGCCGCACGTTTGAGAGCCTTCCTCAAGCAGCACAAGATTACGTTACGCGTATCGAAGAGTTGATGGGCGTGCCAATCGTGATGGTATCAGTAGGCCCTGAGCGTGAGCAAATGATCATTCGAGGTTAGAGCTCTATCGAGTATTTCAGCTAAAGCGGTTGTTTAGGCTGAAATACTCATTGATAAAAATCAAATGTCATAAAATTATTTAAACTATGAATTTGAACGACATTGTGCCGCCTAGTGCCGTCACTCTTGATATCAACATGGCCACTCATGCATTGAGTTAAATACTTACAACAACTCCACTCGCATTAGTTTGATTGCTGTTGAAGAACTTCAATACTAGAGGGCAAGTGGAAAGCTGATGGCCACCTGATGCCCGTATGTTTCTTCTCTGATATATCGAATGGTACGACCCAAAGTTTATGCTTATCTCCCAATTCAAAGGGGAAATGCAGGGCTTCATCAAAGTTATCTTGGCTAGGGTAAATAAGCACTACATCCTGTCCACTTTCATCATCCGCAAGGTATTTTTTTGAATAAGCAAACAGTTGGTAAATATCCGATTGGGAGATATTTGAATTACTTAACTTGGTATTGAGTAATTTCCACTTCGTATCAAGCACGACTTGATTGGTGCTCCCTTCCTTAATGATCAAGTCTGGGCGTAAGCTAAATTTATCTCGGCCATCATACCTAGCCAAGTGTTCTCCGCTAACTTGAGTGCTTACAGTAAGTTTGGGGTGACTCACAGCAAGCTGATCTTTTAATACTTTAGCGACGTAGTCTTCAAAGACCTTTTCCATTGGGAATAGCAAAGAAACGGCATGTGACTCACCTTTCATCGTTTGTGGAGAAAAGCCCTCTAATATCAGCTTGCACCACACCAATGGCACTTGATAGTAGTTCATCCCTCTATCGAGTTTTACATTGTTAAAGTCTGACTTGTAATCACTGCTTTGAGGAACTTCATTGAAAACAAACTCTAGTTCTTGGAGTAGCTTTTGATTGGCTGCACTACGACTGATGGTTTTCACTTTTAGAAGAGCTGAATGAAGCAAGCGATTAGCAGGGCGATCAAGTAGGAACTCATCATATTCACAGTAGAACTTGTGCTTATTGATGTAATTTCGCTTTACCTGTTTACCGACATCAAGCTTACCTTTCAAGAAGGCTAGGTTATCTTCCCGGCGAACGTAGTCACTTTTCAAGCCTCGTTTCACTAATGCATTAACCGATTTTAAAAACTGGCTAATAAACACTTCTAACAGCGGCATTTTCTGTTTTGCGATATTCGCGCTTGAGGTTTGAATATGGGAAAAGCCTTTTAGCGCTCTCAACATAATCAATAACGATTTTCGAGCCTTGTCATAGGTACTTTCATCATTGTCTGTCTCCTCACCTTTAAAACCCTTACCAATTTTAGGCAGTACTTCAATTTGGGTCCTGTCTGGTGTAAAGATCACCCCTGCGTAGTTTTGGACTTGTAGGACTTCCATATTGCGGCGACGACGCAGTTGCAGCAGCTTGCTTTCACTCTCATCACTTAAACAAAGGGATTTAAGGTAGTCATAAGCAATATTAGATATCACCTGAATGTGTGAATACTCAGATGATGTATAAGCCGCTTGTTTTGCGCCTTCTTCACTGACTAGGCAATCAAATTCAAACAGCGTAATTTCTTTATTTGCCCTCAACGGGTTAGTCCTTCACGCTATTGAGAGAATAAATACCAATATAGGCTTCGGCTTTGTTCCAGATAGAATCAACGGATTCAAAGGGCTTCATTTGATAGGTGGTTTTACTTTCCTCATAAAGCTCTAAGCCGTGATCAGCACCAAACAGCTCGGTATATGACTCATTATTGACCTCAATAAGTTGTAGGCTTTCGTTATCACCTTCTTTTAAGCTGTCACCAAGAACCAAGCGTATCTTGTTCCAGTCTTCGTAAAAGTACTCTTCAAGTAGAGGGATAATCTTATTTTTAAACGCCGCTTTAAGCTCATCAAACGCGAGTTTATGTTCACCTGTTTTTGCCGCATTGTAGGCTGGGAATAGGAAAGCATGACCAAGGGTATGTTCACGGTCATATAGTACTTCAATACGTTTGTTTAGAGCTTCAAGTAAAGATTTTAAGTCGATCTTCTGTCCGTGCCATTCTATACAATGGTCGCTAAACAAATCTGCTCTGGGCATCATCTCTACGAAGTCAAAACGGCGACGTAATGCTGTATCCATCATCGCTAACGAACGGTCAGCCGTATTCATTGTGCCTATGATGTGAAGGTTATCGGGAACAGAAAACTTCTCGTCAATACGAGATAGTGGAAGCTGTAACTCCAACTCTTCATCAGCACCTTTTCTCTTTGATGGTTCGATCAAAGTGATCAATTCCCCAAAGATCTTAGAGATATTGCCACGGTTGATTTCATCAATCACTAATACATAGTTTTGGCGCTTTATGGCTGGTTGCTGCTCAATTGCCACCAACCCCTTCAAGTAACGAACTAGCGGGTTATAGTAAACTCCAAGACCCGATGTATAATCTCGTGAGCCTTCAAAGATATCTTTCAGTGTATTGATGCTAAGAGTGTGGTCTTGTTTACCATTACTTTTCTCAAAGAAAATGCGTTTAGCATTAAAATCCATGACACGAAAAGACGTTTGAGACATCGTAATTTCAATACTGTCCTTTTCAGCTAATTGTTCAGAAAACACCTGCCAACACAGGTCAAAGCTATGAGCTTTTGATGCTGCCTTTTCCGTTGTATGCTTTGCAGCCTCATCACATATTTGTCGAAAGACCCCTTTCTCAACATCGTAAGAAATTTCACCATCTTCCGAGTTTGCTTTCAATCCCTCAACAAACTCCTCATAACCATAACTCTGATGAAAAGTAACAAACCGAATCCGACCAACAACGCTAAGTGATTGGTATTTTTCAATCAATTTCAGACGCTGTTCTTCGGTTGCTCCCTTTTCTGAATCAATACCAAGTGCGGCATATTTATCAGGCTCAGCTGCTTTTACCGCAGCTTCAATTGTATGGTAAGTTTTACCAGTTCCCGGAGGCCCATAGAGAATTTGGTTGAGTGGCACATTTTCAGCTACTTCGTAGATCTTGAACTTTCCTTCCTTCACGATATTAGTTTCAGCGTCCAGCAAATTTAACTTTCTAACTACGTCATCATATGTGTAACCAAAATTGGTAATTGAATTATTCGTCCACTCGACTAACTCTTCAAAGTCCATAACTAGAGCGTCGTTGTGGTTAAGGCATGAAACAATCGAAGAGTTAGCGTAATCACCTCGCAGATTGCTATATTCCTTAACCAAAGAAGTAGGTGCATTTATTGTGTCAATCTTTACTGCAAATTCATCAGTAGATATATGTACTGTATAGGCTAATGATTCAGGGCTTTCTAATGTCGGATAGATCTTAGCCCATAAATACGGAAAAAAATTACCACCTTGATTGACTGGGCTGCGCCTAATCTTTACACGACCTTGCGGAAACAGTTTCTGCTGTACAGCCTCAGCCCACCTAGCAACAATATCGTACGCTTGTTTTAGCTGTTGAGAGTCACTTTTCTGTTCCGGATTATCTTTATCACTTTTTTGACCTTGCCATTTAGCCAACAATTCAATGTGCTTTTGCGTAAAGTAATCATTACTCATCTGTTCACCACACTAACATTTTTACAACTGCACTCTATAGGGAGCTTCTTAATTACATTCATAACTAACTATTCTTCTTATAATTCTCAGCCTGCTCTAGCACGCCTTTGTAAACATCATCGTTGGCTACTGGTGGGAAGCCGTATTTGTGTAGCAGTAAGATTAAATCCACTTTCAACTTGGCTTTGATGTCATCGCGCCCTGCCCAGTCTGGGTATTGGGCAACATCGTCTACTGTGGTTTTCATCTCCTTCGCCAGTTCGAGCATCTTGTCATCGTCGTAAGTGAAATCGTACTTCTTGCGCATGTGGTTCAAGATATCGAGGAACGCTTTCTCTTCTAGGTCGATACCTAGGTCTTCAAACGAGCCCATTTCTTTCACGATATCAAAGATAATGTCGGTCATTTCTTGAGAGAAGGTATCGAACTCCTCGCCATTCAACACATCATTTTCACGACGTTCGTTGTATTGCTCCACCAGCGATTGGAAGCGCTTAGAGAAGTTCATACCTTGTAGCTGGTTGACCTTTTTAAAGTCACTTATCGCCTTCTCTAGTAGCTTTTGGAGTAACTGAATCTTAGTGTTAGGTAGCTTAATCTTGTTGATTCGAGCTAGGTAATCTTCGTCAAAAATATCGATCGCTTCGGCGTGCTCATCACCAATGGTAAAGATCTCTTCTACTCCATCGGCACGAAGTGCTTCTGCCACTAACTCACGAACGCGCTTATTCATTTGTGCCGTGTCTGGTGCATCACCTTTGGTTAGCTTAAAGATAATGGAGCGTACTGCGATATAGAAGTGAATTTGGTCACGCTCTTGCTGAGATAACAATTCACTACCACAGCAAACATCATAAGCCGCCTTCATACGGCCCACTAAAGCCATGAATCGGGTTTCGCCTTTCTTGGTTTGAAGGATGTATTCTGCCGACTGATTAAGGCACTCTAGCTGCTTACACGGCTCTCCTGTGTAATAACCTGACGTATCGAACTTGTGGAACATCTGCCTTAACAGATCGAGATGGTTCTTCACCTCAATAACGGAAAAGCGAATATCTTCAAAGTTAGTCTCATCAGCCTTTGAATACATCGCTAAGGCTTGATTCATACGCGACTTGATACCAATGTAATCGACAACTAACCCTTTCGCCTTGCCTTCAAACTTACGGTTAACACGTGAGATAGTTTGAATCAGGTTGTGTTTCTGCAACGGCTTATCGATGTAGATAGTATCCAATTCAGGAACGTCAAAACCTGTTAGCCACATATCGACCACAATGGCTATTTTGAAATTCGACTTAGGACTCTTAAACTGCTGGTCGAGCGATTTTCGATATTCCTTTGTCCCTAGCAGGCTGTACTGATCAGGGTCATCGTCTTTACCGCGCGTCATCACCATTTGCACCATCGCAAGTGGCTTTAACTCTTCTTTCTCTTTATCCGTCAGCTCGACACCATCAATTGATAGCTTTTCCTCAAACCATTCTGGCTTTAAGATCTTGACTTGCTTATAAAAATCAAACGCGATTTCACGACTCGCACAGACAAACATCGCCTTGCCCTTTATCGTAGAACCTTCTTTAACTCGCCCTTCATAATGTTCAACAAAGTCTTTCGCCAAAGCTTCAATACGATCAGGGTCACCAAGGATCGCGTTCATATTGGCAGAAGCTTTCTTACTCTCTTCTATCTGATGTTCATTGGTGCCCGCTTCTGCGCACGCTTGGTAGTATTTCTCTACCTCTTCAAGCTTGCTGTTATCAAGAATGACTTTAGCGGCTCGGCCTTCATAAACAATACGAACCGTAATTTCATCATTAACAGATTCTGTCATGGTGTAGCTGTCTACTGGATCACCGAATACATCAAGGGTGGCATCAATCGGTGTTCCGGTGAAACCAACGTAAGTCGCGCTTGGTAGAGAATCGTGCAGATACTTAGCAAAGCCGTATGTCTCTTTCACATCGACGGCTATACCATCTTGATATTTGATCACCACTTTCTTATCGAGGTTGACCTGTGAACGGTGCGCTTCATCAGAAATACAGATGATGTTTGTACGCTCTGAAAGCAATTCGATGTCTTCGGTGAACTTATGAATGGTAGTCAGGAACACACCACCACTCTTGATGCCTTGTAGCTTGTCTCTTAAATCTTGACGGCTTTTAACTGGCACCACCATCTCATCACCAATGTAATCAGAGGCATTACAGAACTGTTTAGAAAGCTGGTCGTCGAGATCGTTACGATCAGTAATAAGTACAATGGTTGGGCTTTCGAAATCGATGCTTTTCATCAGTAGGCGCGATAGAAATTACATGGTAAAGCTCTTACCACACCCTGTTGCACCAAAGTAAGTACCGCCTTTACCACTACCGTATGGCTTACGTTCTTTGTCAATGTTGTAGTAAAGCTTTCGCGCTGCGTAGTACTGGGGGTAACGACAACAGATTTTTATTTCTTTCTTTGATGTATCAGGGAAGAAGACAAAGTTCTTCACCACATCAAGTAATCGGGTTTGGTTAAACAACCCGGCAATCATGGTGTAGAGGGAGTTAATACCCTCTTTTTCGGTAGACTCGTTGCCCGTTACTTTGCGCCATGCGTAGAAGAACTCATACGGCGCAAACAGGTTACCCATTTTGTTGTTCACACCATCACTGATGATGCACATCGCGTTGTAGACGAACAGCTTGGGAATATCACGGCGATAACGCACACAGATTTGCTTCCATGCATCAAAAATGGTCGCGTCTTTCTCTCGCACGGCACTTTTGAATTCAAACACCACCAGCGGCAAGCCGTTCACATAAAGGATGCCATCAGGGATTCGAACTTGTTCATCGACACCTTCAATCTCTAGCTGGTTAACGATTTTATAGATATTGGTGTCAGTCGCTTTTAACCGATTTGTTTCTAGGTACGTAACCTTACCTTCAGCAACTTCTCTATCAGTATTATCAGGTTTAGATTTATTCTCTAGCAACGGCACAAACATCAAGCGTAAGGCTTGTGCCAAATGTCTTGTATCGATTAACTCAATATAGAGGTCTTTCTTTGAGCGATCTTCACGCTTAAACAAGAAGCCATTGGTTAGCCATTGGCAGAAGGTTTTATTGCTATGGTACAAATCACTGGCAGGCAACGTTGAGATCATACGGACAATGGTGTCGATTTCGCTCTCGGTTATACCATCGCCTCGGTACTGCTTGGCAAGGTAGCGTCGTAAGTCATCGACAATGAGTACTTGTTCTTTGTCTTCACGCGCTATTTGTTCACCCACTGCGTGTGGGTAGCCTTGCTCACCCAATAACTCAATAATGGCCTGTTCGAGTTTGGCTTCAGTAAATTTTAAGCTCATCGCCTTTCCCTACTGCTGTTTGACGTTGTTTGTTGTTTTCTAGATTTAATTATTTGAATTTGTTTTTGGACCAAATCGATTTTGTTCTGTCATCTGAGGTGTGTTTGATTCACCACCTTAGAACTTCACCTTCGTCACCTTAGAACCTCGCCTTTGTCATCTCAGAACCGAGGGACGAGGTATCTGAGATCTCGCTTTTCACCACCGCCAAAAACGAGATTCCTGATAAGTTCGTTCCTCACTTTCTGGAATGACGAAATGTTACTCTGCGATTGCTTTCGTTGCTTCTACTTGCATTCTTTCTAAGTCGAAGCAATCAGGTCTAATGCTGAACAATAGAGTCAAGTAGGACTATTGTTTTACCATTACTTTTAACAACACCAATAGACTCTAAATATTGCAAACTTTGCTCAAGCTCTTGTTCATCCATACAAGGTAGCCCCAAGAACGCAAAACGTTTAGCTTGTTCGTTAAGTATGCCGTCAATCGACTTATTTGTTGCTTCGTGAATGGTAGTAAGTAAAACAGCATCTTTCGGTTTTATAGGCGTCTTTTTTCCAAATACAGCCGTACAAACTTTCGTTAAAACTCCAAGTGGAATAATGTTATTCGTCACTAACTCGACAGCTCCGGAAGTAAGAGTCTCGGTTGCTACGTTGCCAAACGTAATGAACATCAATGAAAGTCACACTAAAGTCGTTCCGGCTATTTTTCATTCACTAGATATTAGCAACGCTGAAAAAAACTGATCATGATGAACTTCAAAAGAGCATGGTCGCAGAAGAAATATAGGGAAAAAACCACAAGGGAAAACAAAAAAACCTTAAATATCGTTGTTGACGAAACGGTATCAATCCAGCTTCATCAGCTTTCCAAACAATTTGACATGCCCATCAACCAGGTAATCACTTTGATGACCAATCAGTTTGCTAGTAAATCTGAAGAATTAATGAGAAGCATTGAAGAAGATAAAAAAAATAAAGCCACACAATTCTCTAAGCTTCTATAGCATGCTTGGAGAGCTATAAAGCTCTCCAATATTTAATTTTACCTGTTTAGCACTCTTTGGCGGACCCAGTCTTGAACCTCACTTTCTACCCAGGCAACAGCTCTATCTCCAATTGGCACCTGTGATGGAAACTGCTGTTTTTCTATAGAGCGATACATTCCCGACCTTGATAAGCCAGTCATTACTAGTACTTCATTGAGACGAATTAAGCGAGCGGTTACGTTTGACATATTGATACCTTACAAGTGAGTGGATTTCACTTAAATGACATATGTCTGAAATTATTTAGGTTATATGCACCATAGAAAACCGTACTCTACGCTAAGCCAATGCCTTTCAACTTATTGAAGGTTTAAAGTTACACTGTAACTCTAATTTACTAGACATCAAATTTCAAATCTATTAACCCACAACCTTCAGGCTCTTTTTACCACTCATCGACAAGTTCCCCGAAGCCGCTTCTTCAATGTGATCACTCCACCACGCCATTAGAACTTTACGACGTTCAAGGTAGTCTGTGCGGTTGTATGCGCTTCTTACCTTATCTCTATCCACATGAGAAAGTGCGGCTTCTATAATATCTGGATCGAAGTTTTGCTCATTTAAGGTGGTACTGGCTAATGCGCGTAAACCGTGGGAAGTTTGCCTACCCTTCATGCCCATTCGTACCAATGCTTTATTTGCTGTCTCTTTGTTGATGTGATTTTTGTTACTTTTGTCAGCAGGGAAAAGGTATTCACTATCACCCGTGATGAAATCAATCGTCTCTAATAGGTCTAAAGTTTGTTTTGTTAAAGGAACAGTGTGTACCCTTCCCTTTTTCATTCGTTCAGCAGGAATGATCCAAAGCATCTTTTCTCTATCAATTTCATCCCAACGTGCCCCGGCCGTTTCAGCAGGTCTTGTCATGGTGTGAAGTTGCCATTCTAGCAAGCAGCGAGTGATAGGTTTAATTGACGCGTAGTTGATTGTTTTGAGGAGTTCAGGAAGTTCATCAGGAGTTAACGAGGCTTGATTGGTCACCTTAGCTGTTTCAAAGGCTTTACCAATGCCTGCGAGCTTGTTGTGCTCAATCACACCAGTATTTACTGCAAAGGTCATTATCTCATTGAGGTTGCGACACAAGCGCCCTACAGTTTCTAATTTACCTTGATTCGCAATGGGTTTAATTGTTTTTATCGCTTGTGGTGCCGTAATGTCACCAAGGGGAAACTTACCAAGATCAGGTAAGAGGTACTTCTCAATTCGTTGCTTTAGCTTCTTAGCGGTTTGCTCTTTGACGCTTGTTCTCTTCACTTCAATCCAGTCATCAAATACCGACTGTAACGTATTCGCCAATTCTAACTGTTTTTCTCTGAGTGTCGTATCACGGTGCTCTTTAGGGTCAATACCATCAGCGAGTAGTTCTCTTGCCTCAATCGCTTTGGTTCTTGCTTTGGCTAGTGAGACGTCAGGGTACTTACCTAAGGCTAGGTTCAAGCGCTTTCGTGAAATGGGATGATAATAAGAGAAACGCCATAGTTTTGTTCCTATAGGCTTAATCTTCAATGATAATCCATCACCGTCACCTAAATTATATTCTTTCTCTTTAGGCTTTGCTTGTTTGATTTGAGTTGCCGTTAAAGGCTGTACTTTTTTCGCCATCGTAACCCCCTGAAGTAACCTCGAAATTGCTTAGATCTTAAAAGACTACTTCAGAGATTACTTTAAACGGTGGATTTTACAACACATCATGGAATCTCTTGGGACCAATAAATGGCTAAGAGTCTGATAAAACAGGGAATTATAGGCACAAAAAAGCCCACACTAGGTGGGCTCATTCGTATAATGTGGTGCCCGCTACTGGACTCGAACCAGTGACACCTTGCATGTCATGCAAGTACTCTAACCAACTGAGCTAAGCGGGCAATGCTGTGAAACTTATCTAACCGCTTTATTAAGTGGCTAACGCTTCAGAACGAGATGGATAATAGCGAGTGATTTGGATGCGTGCAAGGATAAATTTGCACAAAACTGTTTGTTTGCTTTTAAAAACAACAATCAGAATAAAATTTAAACACAAAGCAGATCAATGGCTTGAAGTAGATCACATTTAAGTTCAACTTCGATGATTACATACATCAGCATGCTCGTGTCTTTTCTCCCTTTACTGAGCACTTTGGCGCAAGGTATTAGTTAGAATCTTCGTCCATGTCGAACACGACGTTGTAGTTCTCTGTATAAGTACAGTTAGGTTGACGACTACAAGTAAAGAAACGTCGGCCTTTATAATCGCCATGGCTTGCGAGTTTGATGATCATAGGGCTGCGACATTTCTTACAGAATCGAACTTCTTTAGATGGCTCAATCAAATCGATGTGTGCTGCCAGTAACCTCTTCAAACGGCTCACTTGATAACTGTGCTTAATTGAAGCGCCAATAAGTGGAAGGCCAGCCGATTTACAAACGTGCATCAATAGCTTCTCGCGATCAACCTTTCCTTTATTCAGCTCTTTTCCATTATCCAATTCGATGATTACACGTGGCTCTAACGTTCGCGGGTCGCACACTACAAAGTCAAAATAACTGCGTGAGATTTTGTTGTTCGCAATAAACCAGTTCTTTTTATTGTTCGCCTTAGCGGGGACAACAATGTTAGACATGCTCACTTTAGCAAATACTTCCCCATGGTTACCCACTGCGGATTTGAGTGCGTTATAGAAGGTCGCTTGTTGCGCCGACATTAACGAGCCTTTCTTTTGATAAGCATGATCTTTGGTGTCATCATTTTTTACTAGATAGTTTTGAATAAAGTAAAAGAACACAACCAGAACAATTACAACGATAAAGATATTAGTCATTTTCCAACACAATCACATTTGTATAGGGATTAAGAGAGTGGTTAGCGTATGTAGAAAAGCGTCACGTGGCAAGCAAAAGAAGCAGAGCTGCGAATTGGAATCATGACCTTTGAACGCTTTAATCGCCAGAGGCTGTCTCTTTACCGGCTTCGACAGTTCAAGACGCACATCTCCTATTTAATAATCAAATCATCAATTACATATTAAATTGATTCAGATCAAATCGCACCAAGTTGTGACCAATTAGCATGAAAAACGTTAGGCAAATGTTAATAAGGAAATAACTGTGGAACTCAAACAAGACCCAAGATGTTATACCGATGTGTGTGTCGATGGTAAATGGTTCCATTATGACCACTGTGGAACTCAAGCTTATATGTTAAAAGGCGGCGCTTCAGCAGTCATTGAGCTCGCTCGTGAACCAGCAACAGAGAGTGAACTGGTTGAAATGTTGGAAAGTATCGCTAAGTAATACTCTTAATAAATAATATAAAAACTAAGCGAATAGGAGTTGATAACACCCTTATTCGCTTAGTTGCTTAGTTGAATGGTTGCTTTAGGTTCTTTTACTCGATTAAATTTAAACGCTTCTGCCTAAGGGGAATGATTCAGATGAGGCTGCCAAGTATTTAAATTACAGGTTCATTTAAGCTGTATTTTCGCACTAAGCTGTATTTTTCGCTAAGCAATGACCACCTGGTTGCGCCCTGATTGTTTTGCTTGATATAAAGCGTCATCTGCTGATTTCAAATGCTGTTTGTAGGTACTGCTATTTAATTCTTGATACGTTAAATGAATGGTCGCACCAATTGATGTAGTTAACGCTAACGGACCGGAATACGTTTCTATCGTTTGATCAGCGATTGTTTGCCTTATCATTTCCAACTGTTTGTTTGGGTCTTGAGTGCCAGCAAGCAGTAAAACGAATTCTTCCCCACCCCATCGAGCCAACACATCGTTTGTTGATAGCGCTCGCTCTATACGCTTAGCAACCTCTACCAAAACTTGATCCCCAATATCATGTCCGTATGTATCATTGACTCGTTTAAATTGGTCTAAGTCCAAAATAGCAAGCGTATACCCGAACGGAGACAAACGGTATGGCATTGGCTGAGTTAACAATTGTTCCAGGTAGCGTCTATTGAATAAACCTGTCAACTCACATCTCGTCGATTGCTTAACCAACTCTTTGTTGGTCTTGTGCATAGTGCATAACCTTACCAGAAGTACAGCAAAGCTTATGATGACCATAACACCGAGTACGACAACAATGCGGTCTTTTAAGCTCTGTTTATCTAGCGTCACCTCTGCGAGCTCTTTTTCTGCATTAAGCAGTTCATTCTCTTTCGCTAATGAAGCCGTAGCAAAGTCTTGTTCTAATAAAAAGATATCACTCTGACGCTTTTCAAATAACAGCGCTTTGTTGCCCTTGTAATAAAGCTTGAAATACCGAAGTCCAATTTCACTGTTGCCTTTAGATTCATAGTATTCTGCAAGCGCTTTGAAACCAAGCACCTTCCAACTACGGCTGCCAACAATATCAAACATCGTAGACGAACGTTTTAGATCAAAGAAAACAAAGTTATCTTGGTTCAAACCGATATTTGCTAAAGCTCTGTTTAAGTAACACTGACCCAGTTGGAGTGTGTACTTTGCAACACCCGGGTAACCAATACATTGGTTTGTTACTTTCCTTGCTAACTCAAAGTTCTTTTCTGCTAGCAGTACTTCACTCTGAGCTTTTAGAAGAAGGATTTTGTACCTTTCACTTACGCTATCATCATTAAATTTGGTGGCACTTTTATAAGCCTCTCGACCTTTTACTAAGTCGCCACTGCGTAGATAAGCAAATGATTCATTAACATATAACACACCGATGGTTGAACCATCGCGTAGTCCACTTTTGATATAGAGTTTTTTGGCCTGTTCGATAAGTTTGAGTGCTTTCGGCCAATCTTCCAGATAGATATAAAGCAATGCCATATTCGACATCAACTTACTGTTATAGATATGCCGTGGGTATTTCTTGCCAAGATTTAAGCCCTTATGAAAAAAATACTGAGCTTCGGAAAAATCATTTTGGATGTTTTTGATCGACCCCACAGTGTTGTAGGCTTTTATCAACAGTTCTTCATACTGGATTGATTCAGCGATACTTATTGCTGCTTTAACTTGAGATTCAGCCTCTACTAATTCACCTTGACTCATCTGCTCAATCGCTAGTTCAACTAAAGATTGCGCCTTTAACCACCCCATATCTTCACGCTGTGCTAATGCCTTGATCTGTCGTGTGTATTCAGACACAGCCTGTTTATCGAGATCATGCTGTGCGAGATTCGATAAAATCATTAGTTCATAACCACGATAGATGGCTTTATGTTGCGTAGGGCTCGTTGCTTTTAAGGTTTCAAGCTTTTGGGAGGCAAGCTTTGGATCACCGCGAGACACATTAAGGATTTCAATGAGTTCAGCGCCATATTGAGTCGCTGATAACTCTTTTTCGGGACTGTACGCGCCTGGGGGTTCTGGTCGAATAGTCTGTAAATCGTCGTCATAAGTTGGATAGAGTAAATACAATCCTAGTACAACACTGATCAGTACGACGAGAAAAAATGAGCCTAACACTCTGTTGTTATTCATTTATAAGTGCCATTACTGATTGCATACCAATTTAATCGACGGTTACCTTAAGCGGTTTCACATTGTACCCGACACATATGGAGATTTAAATCCTGCACATGGGTCGATCCGCGTAGTATTTTTCTCATAAATTAGAATAATCAGATAATTTTCTTGATTTAACTCAGGCAATGATTCTGTAAAAAGGCGTTATAGTTATTTTCCTGTTCCTGCCTCCGTGACTTCTTTAGAAACAACGGAGCAAAATGAGAATTAACAATGACCCAAATTAATGAACAACGTCTCGTAGAACATTTCTGCGATCTAGTGAAAATTGATAGTGAATCTCGTAACGAAAAAGCGATTGCTGAAGCTTTGGCTGAGCAACTCGGTGAACTGGGTTTTGAAGTTCACAAACTGGCGGTTCCTGAAGAAGTGTCTAACGGTTTCAACATCTACGCTCGTCTAGATGGCACTCTTCCAGGTAGCACAGTATTCAGCTGCCACATGGACACAGTAACGCCAGGTATCGGCATTGAGCCAATCATTGAAGACGGCATCATCCGCTCTAAAGGCAATACGATTCTAGGCGGCGACGACAAGTCTGGTATCGCAGCGATCATGGAAGCGGTTCGCGTAATCCAAGCTGAAGGCCAAGCGCACAAAACCATTGAAATCGCGTTCACCGTATTCGAAGAAGGCGGTCTGTTCGGCTCTTTGAACTTCGATATGTCTTACATTCAGTCTGAGCACGCTATCGTACTAGATACAGGCGGCCCAATTGGCACTATCGTCAATGCAGCACCTGGCCAACAGAAAATCGTTGCGAAGATCAAAGGGCGCCCTGCTCACGCGGGTTTAGCGCCAGAAGAAGGCATCAGTGCCATTCAAGTTGCAGCAGACGCGATCACTAAGATGAATCTGCTTCGTATCGATGAAGAAACAACAGCAAACGTCGGTATTGTTGAAGGCGGTCAAGCGACTAACATCGTAATGCCAGAACTTAAAGTCGTGGCTGAAGCTCGCTCTCTAAACGGAGAAAAGCTAACAGCTCAAGTTGAGCACATGATCTCTACATTCCAAGAGAGTGCAAAACAGTTCGGTGCTGAAGTAGAAATCGAATCGACTCGTGCTTACGATGCATTCGTTATCGCAGACGATCATCCGCACATTCTTTCTATCAAATCCGCATTCGAGAAGCTTGGCGTAACAGCGAACACTAAACGCACTGGCGGCGGTAGCGATGCAAACAACTTCAACGCGAAAGGCCTAACAACGGTTAACCTTTCTACAGGTATGGCGAAAGTTCACACCACTGAAGAGTACATTGCAGTGAAAGACATGGTCGCAATCACTGAGTTTGTTGTGGCTTACGTGACTCAATAGTCTTACTGGTTAACTAGCCTGTCTTATTTGTTAACTAGACAATCTTACTCGTTGACGAAATAGAAAATGCCATCTAGTTAACGTCAAAAAGCCGAGTTCACATGTAACGTGTGAGTCGGCTTTTTTGTTGTCTTAATTTAGACAGAAGTTCCAATCTAAAACCCCCTACGCTTCCAAAACTGCCCTTCGTCTTTCGCAACAAGGTCGAATGTCTTATCAGCAATGATGTTGCCTTTTAGCTCGACGGTCATGCGCCATTTACCGAGTTTGTTGGAGACAGGCGCCCAGATAGTATCGCCTAAGTAAAAATCCCAGTCATTGTTGCCGACATGCTCTTCACCATCGAACGGTTCGAGCACTTCACCCGTGTCGGTGGTGATGTTCGGGTGATAGATGCAGTAACGGATTTTTTCACCTTTGGCTTTTTTGATATTCAAGATATAGCCAAATTCCACGTCGATTTCAGCATCAACGGTAGTGGTGAACTCTTGGATTTTTGGAAGATCTTTAGATTTGGAATCCCACGTTGTATAGATGCCATAAGATGTCATGTCGACCACAACAGAGCGCTTTGCCATTTCAATCGTTACCTTGGAGTTGTTCTATTAATTTAATTCTAGCTACCATTCAGCCACGTAAGTAGAGGAAGAACGAGGCTATTCTTGCCAATCTTTCGCCATGCGCTTAATCACCGACGGTTCGATGTCGTGAATGCTGCCATATTGTTCTCGGCACACTTCTATAACCAAATCCGCTTTGTATTTGAGTGCGAGTTGACGATAAGCCTTCATTTCCCACTGCTTAATAAAGGTATTCGACACTACAACATCCAACCCTTGCTTCAAGCCGTCTTCTGCAGTGTTCTGACACCACTCATGCGCCTGCTGCAACTGCCTTGGGTCAAAATGATAGTCACCTTGCTCATTCACATAATACATATCCGCTTCGACATGCAATACATCGTAGGTTTTTGCTTTTGTTGACTTGCCAGAACCAGGCAACCCTCGAATGAGTATTAACTTCATCTGTCACTTTACAGGCTAATTTGAAAACATGAGTTTATCTTAAATAGTAACGAGTTTCTCTGATAACTGCCTTTGCTCAACATCCAAAAACCGAGTCCTTATACTCGACTCAAATAATCACTGAATACAATGAGACTCCCCTCGACGCTGGTGGATGACTTCTGATAGCAAACACAAATAATTTACAACTATCCATTTTGTATATCGACAAGCGTATCAAACTACTATAGATTTAGATGTATAGACGTCTACATATCTAGCTTAGGGAGAAAGCTTTGCCTATTCGCATTCCAGACCAATTGCCAGCATCTGATGTTCTTCGTGAAGAAAACATCTTTATTATGCCGTTATCAAGAGCATCGACACAGGAAATTCGTCCACTTCGAGTCTTGATCCTCAACCTAATGCCAAAGAAGATTGAAACTGAAACTCAATTCTTGCGCCTACTATCCAACAGCCCATTGCAAGTCGATGTAGAGCTGTTGCGTATTGATGACCGACCAAGTAAAAACACGCCGACAGAACACCTTGATAACTTCTACCGTCAATTCGAAATGGTCAAAGGGAGAAACTTTGATGGATTGATCATCACAGGTGCGCCACTTGGCTTGGTTCAATTTGAAGACGTTATCTACTGGGATCATCTAAAAACCATCATGGAATGGGCAAACAAGCATGTGACCTCAACCTTGTATGTGTGTTGGGCAGCTCAAGCTGGCTTAAAGCTCTTGTATGATTTACCGAAGCGAACTCGTAAAGATAAGCTTTCTGGGGTTTACAACCACGAGATACATAACCCGTACCACCCAATTTTACGTGGCTTCGACGATACTTTCTTGGCACCGCACTCTCGCTATGCTGATTTCTCTCAGGAATACTTAGCCGAGCATACCGACCTTGATGTTCTTGCGACTTCTGATGTAGCGGGCGTATACCTTGCGGCAACGAAAGATAAGCGAAACGTGTTTGTAACCGGTCACCCTGAATACGATGCTCATACACTTCACAATGAATACATTCGAGATTTGGGTGAAGGCATGGAGCCGGTGATACCAATCAACTACTACCCGAACAACAATCCAGACAACAAGCCTGTAGCAAGTTGGCGTAGTCATGGACACTTATTGTTTTCAAACTGGCTTAACTACTGCGTTTACCAACAAACGCCTTACGATCTGGATCACTTCAGCGAAGACAACTTCACCAAGGACGACTAAGTTCTTTCTTCCGATTCACAAACACATAAAGCCGTATTCCATAGGTTGTTGATAAAACACCAAATTGGACACGGCTTTTTTTATGGTGTTTGGGTCGCATTCCATAATCTATCTAACACTTAAATGTGTTCGATTTCATATCATGGGTTTGTGTTCAAAAGGAGCTGCACATGCCTAACAAGTCGCTATTACCAAAATCCACTCTGCTATCTCAACTCACGCTTCTCGCCTCTCTTTCTTTGGTAGGTTGTGTTTCTGTAACCGAAGGTCCACCAAAAATGGCAAGTGATCCAATTGCAATGTCTCAATCACGTATTGAATTGGGTTTGGGCTACATGGGACAAGGTAATATGGTCAAGGCACGTGAAAACCTAGAGCTCGCTATCAAACACGCTCCTAGCTATTACCGCGCCCAACTTTCGATGGCACATTATTACGAGCAAGTTGGCGAAGTAGATGAAGCAAGAACCACTTACCGCAAAGCACTCAGTCTAGATTCAAGAAACGGCAATGTATTGAATAACTACGGTACGTTCTTGTGTAAACAAGGCGAATACGAGCAAGCTGATAAATATTTCAATCGCGCAATTGACCAACCCTACTACTACCTTGTCTCTGCAAGTTATGAGAATGCGGCATTCTGCGCGTTTAAGGCTGGTAATACCGACCAAGCAAAATACTACTTCACACGAGCGATTGACCACGATCCAAATCGCGTAAAATCGATACTACAGCTATCAAAAATTGAAGTGAGTGACGCCGATTACAACGACGCTAGGCTTCGTTTATTCAAATTCCACCAGCGTTATGGTTACCAAATTCCATCGCTTAAAATCTTGGTCGATCTCGAAAACAAAGCAGGTAACAGTGCTCTAGAGAAGAAATATCAGAGTAAGTTAGATGAGTTACTTTCTGCTTAGCGTATAGAAAAACACAAAAAACGGGCTTGTTGCGTTAACAACAAGCCCGTACGTAATTTCAACTTAATGTCTTGACTTAGCGCAGCCGCTATTTTAGCGCGATCCACTCTTGTCTTTGCTCGTCGTCCATAAAGGTCCATGCGATAAAGCGACTCACCTTCTGGCCTTGCGACATCTCAACCACTTTTACTTGTTTAGCTCTTAGCTTACCCAGCTCTGAACGAACCATATCGACGTTATCTTTCTTAGAAATCAATGTCGTGAACCACAATACTTGAGTAGCAAAAAGTTGGCTCTCTCTCGCCATTTTCATAATGAAAGCAGCTTCGCCACCCGGACACCAAAGTTCAGATTTTTGGCCACCAAAGTTTAAGGTTGGTTTATCTTGCTTAGTTGGTTTATCTAACTTAGCTGGCTTCTTATTCGTTTCTGGCTTGAATGACTGACCGGCTTTCTTAGCTCGGTTTGCCGCTAGGTTATCCAGTTTACGTTGTGATCCCTTTTCCGCCTCTTCTAGAGAGCTATGGAATGGAGGGTTACAAATTGTGACATCGTAACGTTCATTATCCTTAATCACGCCCTTAAAGATAGATTCTGAGTCGGCTTGCAGGCGAGCTCGGATCTTACCTTTTAGATTAGGGTTACTTTCCGCAATGAAGTTCGCTGTTTTGATGGAGACTGAATCGACATCAGTACCTGTCCAGCGCCACTTATACTCTGTCGCACCAATGATTGGGTAAATACAGTTTGCACCAACACCAATATCTAGTGCTTTCACAGAAGCATGATTATAAGGTTCACCTTGGCCATCGCTATTAAGGATGTCTGCCACTCTGTGAATATAATCTGCACGGCCAGGAATTGGCGGGCACAAGTAACCAGCAGGAATATCCCAATGCTTAACGCCATAGTGATGCGCCAGTAAAGCCTTGTTAAGTAGCTTAACGGCTAATGGATCAGAGAAATTAATGGTGTCTTCGCCCTCCGGGTTCTTGATCAGATGTTCTTTTAGCTCAGGCAAGGCTGCAACCAATAACTCGAAGTCATAACGACCTGTATGTTGGTTTCTTGGGTGCAATCCACCTTGAGGCTTTTCAGTCGAGCGTCTTTTCTGCGCTGCGTTTTTGTTAAAAGCAGTTTTATTAAAAGAACCCTTATTCGATGATCCTTTATTCGCACCCGGTTTACCTTTGCTATCTTTTGCAAAAGGTCGCTTTGCTTTGTTGTTGTCAGCACCTTTGGGAGCACTGTTTTTGCGGTCTGATGTGTTCTTTGTAGAAATACGCTTGTCGCTGCTTGGCTTGCCTGCATTTGGCTTAATATCACCGTGCTTACGGTTACCTTGATCAGCTTGGTTGTCTTTTGTTTTTGTTGATGAGGTACTGTTTTTCGACAGGCTTAGCGTAGTTCTATTTTGTGATTGGCTCATTGGGCTACTTCTTTAAATCTAAATACATCATGAATAAACGGGCATCTAACTCAAGTTGATGATATTCCGGCTCCATGTGACAGCATAGTTGGTAAAAGGCTTTGTCGTGCTCTTTCTCTTTGATGTGCGCCAGTTCGTGTACCACCAACATTCTCAGCAAAGGTTCTGGCGCATTTTTAAAAACACTGGCGATACGAATCTCATTCTTCGATTTGATCTTTCCACCGTGATTCTTCGCGACGTAAGAGTGCAGACCTAATGCATTATTAATTAGGTGTATCTTGCCGTCATAAATCACTTTACTAATCGGTGGTGTTTTTTTCATATAACGATTTTTAATCTCAATCGCATAGTCAAACAGGGCTTTCTCGCTTTTTATTTCATGATTCTTTGGGTAGCGAGCTTCGAACCACGGCACCAACTTTCCCGATTCAACTAGTTGAGTTACCGGGTCGAGAATGTGCTTCGGGTAGCCTTGGATATAGCGTAAAGAAGGATGCATGCTGAAAGACCGTACAAGTTACACCACGACAATACGTTGTGGTCTTGAAAATTGAGCCGCATAGTGTAACTGATCACACTTTTCTAATCACCTAGGATTCGTTACACTTTAGCGAGATTCACCAAGAGCTAGACTCAAAAAGAGATTATAAAAATGAAACGTGTTGTATTGTACGTCGCAGACAAATGCCCGCACTGTAAAGATGCACAGCGCTATTTGGATTCAAAGAAAATTGTTTACCGCCTAACGAATGCAAAGATGCAGCGTGGCCGTAAAGAGTTGCAAGCGATGGGAGCTCGCTCTATCCCCGTACTTAAAATCGGCGACCAGGTGATGGTCGGCTGGAATCAGAAGAACTTCGATAAGATGTATAACTCAAAGAGTACCTAAGTGCTCTAAGCCAGTAATACTTCTATATAATAAAGCCCGAATGTCCAATCTAGGATACTCGGGCTTTGTTGTTCTATACCATTCTAAATCACACGTAGCGCTTAACGAAATCAATAAAGGTTCGGTCCGCCTTCGACAAGTACCCTTCCTTTCTCCACGCCAAAGATAGGTTCAGCTTCACAGGGTCTTTAAATGGCACGCCTACTACGTCTTCCTCGTATTCTGTCACCAAGCTAAGCAGCGCAGTAATGGCAAACTCTCGCTTCACGATAGAAAGAATCATTGGCAATAAATTGGTTTCGAACGCGATGGTCATATCGAGATTGTACTTTTTACAGGTCGCATCAATAAAATCACGGTGGAAATAACCCGACTTGAACATAATCAGTTCTTGAGCGAAAAACTCTTCAAAGGTGATGGATGCTTGCGTTGCCAATGGGTGTTCTTTACCAACAACTGCTAGCATCTCAGAACTCAACAAGTGATCGGTTTCGAGATCATCTGGCACATTTTCATGATTGATAACCCCAATATCCAGTTCGCCGTTTAATAACATTTCACGAATCGATGCGGTGCCGGCATCAATTAAAGTCAGTTTTAGGTTTGGGTATTGGCTTTTGAATGCCATCACGACTTGCGGGAAAAAGTAACTGCCCATCATGCTTGGAGCGCCTAATCGCACTTCTCCCTTTTCTAGTCCCTTTAGCTCATTCATTGCGAGTTGAGCATCATTGAACTGTTGGGCGATTCGCTTCGCATGCTCAAATAATACTTTGCCCTCTTCCGTTAAGGTGACGGATTTATCTCCGCGACGAAATAGAATCAACTCAAGTGTCTGCTCTAGTTTTTTAATGGAGATACTCAATGCAGGCTGTGCGATATGCAGCG
>NZ_JBFSTC010000024.1:0-57730 GCF_041466605.1 Vibrio sp. 10N.247.310.17
AGCTGATCAGATCGTAGGTTCTTGATTTAGTTCCATTGAATTACGCAACAAAGCCCTTAATATCCGCTCGCTTCGGGCGTTCTCTCGTGAATTAACACTTGAGGAACTTGAAGAAGCACTTAAGAAGTTAACGACCGTCTTTCTTAAACGCCAAGAAACAAAATTCGCTGAAATCGTAAATCACATCAAGGTTGATGTTGAAGCTCTCATAGAAGCTCTATCAGGAAAATCAAAAAAGAACACAAAAGGTAAACGTAAGCCTCGCCCTGCTAAATATAGATACACCGACGGGAACGGCAGAGCACAAACATGGACTGGTCAAAGTCGCACCCCTTCCATAATTCAAGAACAGCTTGATGCTGGTAAATCACTTGATGATTTCTTGATCGCGAAATAGTCGCTTCTTTCCCCCCTCCTGCAGTAGGAAGATTTGATCTTGTTGTTAACAACAAGATCAATATTCATATAGAAACGAAACAGAAGCCTTGTTTAAGTTAGTTCGATAGGCCTGAAACCGAAGGCGGGATCCCCATCCTTATTAATGATAATATTAAACGCAGTATTTGGGAAAAATCTCCTAGATTGAATCATTATCTATAAAAGTTAAGTCCTAAGACACCCAATGAAGGCGATATATAAATGGCAAAAAAAAAACGAGCACTCACTTCACTCACTCTTTTTTACAGCCAAGTTTTCTGCAAGGTGATTGCAGCTTTGTCTGTTCTCATTTTAGCTTCCTATCTTTTTGATATTAAATGGCTCTATCGACCAACAAGCCATGGGGCAGCTACGCATCCTATAACTGCTTTTATCTTTTTACTTCTTTCTTGCGCCTGTATTTGGCGGAAAAAGAGTCTGAAGATAACCAGAAGCCTCGTAAGCCTTGCTTTTTTCATACTTGTCATTCGTTTCTATCAACAAAGTACTGGAATTAATTTAATTGACCCTGTTCTAAGTTATTTCATCTTTTTTGATACCCCACTTCACGCAGAGTCTCCCATCGAGATGGGGTTTAATACATCAGTAATGCAACTTTTTGCTGTCATAGCCATTTTTTTCCTCTTAAATAGACGTCCTTGGTATCTAATACAAATTTTTGCCATTACCGCTATTTTCCTCCCATTTGTCTCAGCCGTTGGTTACGCTTATGGTATTGATTCATTTTATGGCCAGATGTCTCCGGTCACCACTATATTAGGGTTCTTTTTAACCATATCAATTTTTGGTCTCACAGCCCACCGAGGCGCACTTAAAACACTCTTATTACCTACTTTAGGAGCGAAAATAGCGCGTACGCAGTTAATCTTTGGGTTGTTATTTTGCCTAGCTGGCGGCTTTCTCACCACTTATATTTTGGAGGATGAAACCAGCGGTTTTGCTATCTATGTAGTGGTGGTCTGTACGTATATCACCTTTACAATGCTGGCTAGTGGTATTACTTATGAGCAATTCGATAAACGTAGACGCCTCCTTGAAAAACAACTCCATAAATCCGCAATTACTGACCGGTTAACTGGATTGTATAACCGATCAGAGTTCGATCAAAAAATCCAAGCAGTATTTGAGCAACAAAACCTGAACCAGGAAATAAATAGTTTACTATTAATAGATATTGATTTTTTTAAGCAATTCAATGATACCTATGGGCACTTACTAGGGGACAAAGTTTTGCAGCTCGTCGCTAATGTTCTGAAAAAAAATACACGCTCTTCTGATCTAGTTTGTCGTTATGGTGGAGAGGAATTCACTATTTTACTTCTTCAAACAGATCTTGAAATCGCCAGCAAGATCGCTGATAACTTAAGAATATTGGTGAGTGAACAAAACCTCACAGCCCCCCTAGAATACGAATCAGATCAGCAAGTGACCATCTCTATAGGATGCGCTAGCCTCTCACAAGCGGAGACAGTCAAAGAGGTGATTAAGCTAGCGGATAATGCTTTATATGAAGCAAAGAAACAGGGGCGAAATAGAATATGTCTCGCTCACGATAAGAGTGAACGCAAAACTTATGACAATTTTTAGCGGCATCGAGAAATCCTAAGAGCGGTTTTGTTGCGTAATTAAATTTAGAGATAGAGCTACCCCGTTTCGCATGCTTTTTAGTCAATACGACAAGTTTCAGGCATACCTAACCCAGTAAGCTTGTTCAACGCTTTTATCATCGCGTAAGTTTCACCCACCTGCGCATTGTAATTTCTTAAGCTCAATCGCCCTCCTAGCAACTGTTTAACTCGATACATCGCTGTTTCTGACAGTGAACGTCTGTGGTATCCATACCGCTCTTTCCAATACTTATGTGAGCCGTATAACTTCTGGCAACCCACGGCGAGATTTTGGGGGTGACCACGCTCCCAGAAGGTTGTTCCTTCTGACTCGCTTAATCTTAATAGCTGCGTGCCACGCTCTCGTGTCGTGAGCGCCATCACCAGACACCTCAAGGAGGCTTCGGCGTGTTTGTTTCAGTAAGTTAGGGAGGACTTCTCCATCTGTAACCGTCGATAAACTTAGCTCGGCTGCAATAATTTCATGAGTGCTTGTATCGACTGCAATATGTGCTTTCGCCATAAACCTTAAGGCCAGTAACATCAGTGGCTAGGTGCTGTATTGCTCCTTAAATGAGACCCCAACTTGCTTAGCTCTACGCTGATGCAGGTGTAATGTGGACAACTTAATGGAACATGGAAATCTAAATAGCGAGTCGACAAATCCTTGTAGCGCTGCGTATTTCGGTGATTGCGATCGCTCGTTTCGGTTTATTCCGATCACTTGATCCTGCCGTTTTTCTCTCTTCCTATTTTTACTCTAAGTGATCGGATTGCGCCAGTTTTCTCATCGACTCACCTCCTAGTTCTATTCGATGACTATTGTGTACCAGCCGATCCATTAGAGCGTCTGCGACAGTGGCGTTACCGATCATGTTGTACCACTCCTTTACAGGTAACTGACTGATGACGATCGTGCTGCTGTTTTGGTAACGATCTTCAAGCACTTCTAATAAGTGACCTGCATGCTCTTGGGTTAGCTTTTCCATCCCCCAGTCGTCGAGGATTAGTAGAGCTTTCTTAGCCAACGATTGAAGTTGCTTTTGATAGCTACCGTCCAGACGACCTGCGGTCAGGTCATCAAGCAGGCGAGTTAATCGGTAGTATCTGACCGTGTGTTGTTGGTCGCAGGCACTGGTTGCCAGTGCGCAGCCAAGATACGTTTTGCCAGCACCTGTTGGGCCTGTGATCAAGATATTCTGGTGCTTATGTAGATAACTGCCCGTTAGAAGTTCGCTCATCTGTTTACGATTGAGATTTCGTCCCTCCTTGTAGATGAGTTGGCTCGGCTGAGCATCCACTCTCAGTTTGGCTTGCCGTTTTAAGCGTTGGATTTTTGTCTGATTGCGATTCAAGATTTCACTTTCCAGAAGTAGGCTTAGCCTTTCCTCGAAGTCCAGCTCTGCGTAGGTGCTCAGTTGTTCTTGTTGCTGCTCTAACGCTTTCACTGCATGGCTCAAGCGGAGGGTTTTGAGTTGGTCGTTCAGTGCGTTCATTTGTATTTCTCCTAGTGATAACAGTTCGGGCCACGGACATTGCTATGAACAAGGTTCGGCGTGCTCGTGTTGTCTTTGCTCAGTTGTCCTTCACGATTGTTCTTCAGCAGATTGTTGATGAAGGTGTAGTTCGGTTTTGTCAGCATCAGCGCATCTTTACAGGCTTGCTCTAAGCGCGACTCGCCATGCGCTTTACTCAGATTGAGCAGCCCAAGGCAGGAGCGATACGACTGCTCTGGATGAGGCTTGGAGTAGAGCATCTTATTGATGACTTCTCGTGTGGCTGGGCCGATATTGGCTCCCCAGTTGAGCAGGCGTCCAGGCGACCACTTCTGATGTTGATGATTACTCGGCATGTGCTCTGGTTGGGTGCTGTTTCCGCGCTCTCTTTGGCTGCGTGGATGCTGGGCTACCAAGTTACCTTGATGGTAGATCTGCACCAGACGGTTGGAGGCTTCCAGTTCGACATGGTGACCAACAAGTTGATGTGGCACCGAGTAGTAGTGGCGGCGATATTCTATGTGATAATCAGGCCCAACCTTGGCTCGCTTGGTTTCGGTATAGAGGTATCGCTGCTTAGGTAGCGGCTTTAACGCTGGCTTATCGAGTTTGTCGAACAGCGCTTTGCGGCTCGCACCATACTGTTTCATCTCACGTTCGTTTAAGTCATTCATAAGCTCACGGATGGCAAGGTTCAGCTCTTTGAAGGTATGGAAGGTTTGATGTCGTAGTCGCATCATGATCCAGCGTTCCACTAGGAGCACGGCATTCTCTGCCTTGGCTTTGTCTTTCGGTTTGTAAGGGCGAGCTGGCATCACTGCGGTTTGATAGTGATTCGCCAGTTTTTGATAACTGTCGTTAAGTCTCGGCTCATAACGATTGGCTTTGGTGACCGCGCTACGTAGATTATCGGGAACCAAGAGCTGTGGTACACCACCGAAGTGCTCGAACGCATTGGCATGCGCCTCTAACCAGTAAGACTTACCTTGACTCGGGAAGGCTTCAACATAGGTGTAATTGGACGCACCTAAGGTCGCCACGAACACTTCTGCTTCGCGCACTTCACCTGTATCAGGGTTGACCACTTGAAGCCGAGGCCCACAGTAATCGATAAACAGCTTGTCACCTGCCACATGGAGCTGGCGCATGCTGCGCTTTTGAGTTTTGAACCAACGAGTGAAGTGCTCGCAGAACTGAGTGTAAGCGTAAGCTTGTTCTTGATATTGCTCATGGTATTCCTGCCACAACAACATCTTTGTCATGCCTTTACGTCTGAGTTCGACTGCGTATTGAGTGAAGTCTGGCATGACTTTATCGCGACTGGCTTTCTTGCCGTGATACAGCGCTTGCGTGAGATCAGCATCGCTGCAACTTTCGGGTAGAGGCCAGCCAAGTTGGCTTTGTTTAAAGCGAGTAAGGAGTTCCGATATGGTGGACGGGCCGAGTTTCAGGCAAGAAGCGATACCACGATTGGAGAGACCGCAGTCGTACTTAAGGCGTAATACCTCTTTGATTTTGTTCATTGGAGTTCTCTTTTTGGCCATTGTCGCTTCCTTACGTTCTTGTTTAAGAAGTAAAGAATAGCGAGCTATTGATTTAAAAGAGAAAAAGGAAGGATTTCGGGCATTCCGATCGCGGTTTTCGCTATTCCGATCACCGATTTCGGAGTTAGGCTAAAAGTGATCGGATAATCCCGAAATGACTGATCGGAATGCTCCGAAATATGCAAGCGCTCTCAGTGGCATAGAAAACACGCGTTTCACCATGAGTGCTGTCGTGATAGCCAAATCACTGAACCGACGTGGTCTCCCGCGCTTATTCTGTTTGCTTTGCGCCCAACCGCTTATCGCCTCTTCATCAAACCAAAAGGTCAGAGAACCACGGTTAATGAGTGATTGGTTGTATTGCTTCCAGTTGGTTGTTTTGTAAAGAGGTTTAGGAATAGGGCTGCGAGAGAGAGTGGATGTAGCTGACCAGATCGTAGGTTCTTGATTTAGTTCCATTGAACCACATTGGTTATATACTTACTCATAGCAAGCTACCCGCTCAAGCGTATGTGTTTAGCGCTGCCAATATTCAACGAGTCATGAAGAATTAAGGAATTAGCTGCCAAACCGCTACAATGACACTCGCTTCCAAAAGCAAAAGGTTCTCTATTTAATAAAAACTGCGGTTTATTTGCTTGGTTCCGAAATAATGTTTCACGAGTAAAAGCCTAAGTTAAACCGGATAACCAAACTCGGCGACAAGTATGTACACTATAAGCTCATGGCGTTAGAACAGCGATTGTCAATCTTTTTGGGAAAAAACTGAGATAATGGTGTCGAGGAATTTTAGAAAGAGCTGGGCAATAGTGACCTCCCCGCAAAAACGCCCGGAGCATAAGATTACTGTTACACAACCAAACTGAATATGAAAACTATGCTTTTTATACCTAACATTTCTCTCTGTGCCCAAAGCTAGTCATGCAGATTAATTTATGGACTGTTGGCCTTTTCTACAGCTTGGTTTGACAGATATTGATTAAAGACCGAATCTAACACCCCCTCATTGACTGGTTTTGTGATGATTTCTGCGCAGCCAACCTCACGCATTTTAGTTAGGTTTTCCTCGAAGGCATCAGCGGTACAAGCGATGACGATGCTATCACTATAGGGTGAAGATAAAGCCTTAATACGTTTCGTAGCCTCAGTACCATCCATAATAGGCATATGGTTATCCATCATGATTACGTCATAAAAGGTTCTGCTCGCTTGCTCAAAACCTTTTTGTCCGTCAAGGGCAATATCACACTTAAAACCTCTTTTCTTTAGGAATTTAGATAGGATGATGCTATTTACACGATTGTCTTCAACAATCAAAGCTTTCAGCCCTTCGCCATTAAATAACTTCATTGGTTCATTTATTTGCTCTCTAGGCTGTGATACAACTTTGACAGGCACGCAAATGATAAAGCGTGTCCCTACACCTACTTTACTTTCCAAGTTAAGCGTGCCATGCATAGTATCTACGAGCTTGGAAATAATAGTTAAGCCAAGTCCAGTCCCGCCAAATTTACGCGTAGTTTTCCCATCGCCCTGAGTGAATGGGTCAAATATCGTTGCTTGTTTCTCTGCGGGGATACCAATTCCCGTATCAGACACCTTAATTTCTAGATAATCGTTGTTATTCATTTGCGTGAGCCGGGTAGAAAAATGGATCTCCCCTTTTTGAGTAAACTTCCACGCATTATTGAGAAGATTAAGAGCTATCTGTGCTAACCGGGTCTCATCGGCAACTAGGTGTATTGATGTTTCAGAATAGGCCGTTCCTTCAAACGTTATACCTTTATCTAAGCATAAGGGTCGATAACTATTTTCAATTTTATTGTGTAGGTCAGCCAGTTTAAATTCAGAAAGATTAAGCGTCAGCTTACCAACCTCAATTTTAGAAAAATCTAGTATATCGTTGAGAATTGAGATCATATGGTGCCCGGAAGAGAGCAAGGTTTGTTCAAGCTCATGACGCTCATCTTTATTTTTACACTGTGTCAGCAGTTGAGCTGCCCCCAAAACCCCGTTCATAGGGGTTCTCAACTCATGACTAATAGAGGCTATAAATTGTGATTTAGCGACACTTGCGGTTTGGGCTTCAATGGCTACTTTTTTTAATCGGCGCTCAGACTTTTCTAGTGACTGATAAGGAGATATGAGGAGCTTTTTACCTGTAAAATAGACCAATATATATGTCAACGCACCAGCTATCGATAACGCAACGATGAGTGAACGGATAAATTGGTTACGATTGTTTTGATAGATAGCAGGGTTAATACTGTAAACTAAATCCAAGTCGTATCTAGGGAGGTATGTTGTATGTTGCGTCCAATCAATTGGGGGAGGCATACCCCAACTATTATCGCTTTGAATTAAACTTACTTGATATTGTTCGGAGAACCTCAACGGTGATAAAAAGGCGTCAATATCAAATGGCTTCACATACACAAGTAAACCTTCTAGAAAACCGTTGTACAGTATTGGAAGAGCAACCATTAAGTTATTACTATCATCTTGAAAGGTAAATACCCTAAACACACTCGATAGATCTCCTTGTTCAATCTTAGTGTGCAGTTGAGCGAACAGTTCATCCGGTAAGGTTAACTCTTGATAAATTGGGTCACCAAGAATATCCAAGATCACAATATAGTGCTTACCCGTCACTGGTTTCACGATTGCTAGTCTATCACTAATCTCTTGTGGTGTAGCCCCCCCCCCTAAAGCGGTAGAAATCACCACTTGATGTGAGGCAATTTTCATCGCTAAATTTTCGGTATTATTCAGGGATTGGCTAATATAACTCTCTGCCGTACTTAGTTTAATTGAGGTATTGATTTTCTCCAGGTTTCTTATTGATTGCTGAGCTTGCTGCTCTAAAAGTCCATAAGTGATAAGAGCGAACACAACCATCGAGATAAACAAAAATACACCGTAAAGCTGAATACCACTGAGTTTTGGTCGAGTTTTATAGATCATTAATCTGCCTTATTAATCTTAGCTGAATCTAACAGCTTGATGGCTCCCACTTGAGTGTACCTCGCCATGCACAAATCATCGGCTCCTAGCGCCTCATGAGCATCAGGATGTGCCACGTCATAAACGCTAAATGGTTGTTCATACGTCTTTAGCAAACCTTGAACCGGTGTGTCCATCTGCTCCAACGCCAGCTTAAGTAGCTGTCGATTATTCACCATATCATCGGTGAGGGTGATACTTTGTGCGGCTTGAATAAATACTTTAGCCAGATCATAGCCATGCACAAAGCCAGCTGGGGCGTCAATAAAATCATTTGTAAACTTATCAGGGAATAGCGCCGTAGCTTGGCGGTATACCTCCTTCGATAGATCGTTCTCCGGAGAGCTATAAAAATTAAAACAAGATTGAACAAAGCTTAAGGCAGTTCTCTGGCGAGCATCAAATGAAACTCGCTGAGAGAAACCACCTCCGGTGATCCCCCAATGACTGAAAATTTTTGGTGGTTGTTCAAGATCAGAGAGAGCTTTGACTAATAAGGGGCCTTCTCGTGAATTCCCTACAAACAGGACACATTCAACGCCGGTTCGATTAAGCTCGGCGGCTATCACACGAGCCAGAGCCTCGTCAATTCCCCAATTAAACCAAGTAACCCGAGCTTTTAAGTGTGTGCTGTGGTCGGCTACTGATTGGAAAATCGTTTTGTAATTAGACTTACCCCAAGGCGTTTTTTCTAATAATAAGTCAACAGATTGGCAACCATTATTGATTGCTGTTGAGACCAGTTTCCCCCCAACTTTTGTGTCGTCAACAGAGAGGCGAAATACGAAATTCTTCTCAGACGGGTAGCGAGTTATAGGACCGCCTGCAGCCCATGGCACCAAAATCAACAGTTCACTTTCATTGATATAATCGCGATATTTTATCAGGGGGGAAGAATGCAACCCGGCGAAGAAAACAATTCCATTAGGGTCTTTCTGGTAGCGCTGCATATTGAGCTTGCTTCGCGCCGTATTCCCACGATGGTCAAGTACTTCGAACTCTACTGGAATGCCAAAAAGTTGATTACCATGCTGAGAAAAAGCCGTTTTTACACCCATTTCTATTGCCTCCGCTGAGGCTAGATGCACGGTTCGATCCGAGTCTAGATATACTTTGAGAACAGAAGGGGCTGTTATAGCTGGCGTAGAGCCAACCACAAATAAGCCGATGACTGTAGATTTAAGCCATTTTTTCATTCCGTAGCCCCCTTAATATAAGTTATTGTTTTATTTATGATTTGAATTCTAGACTAGATATTTAGACTTGCAAATGATTTAGGAGGAAAAGTACGGCAGAGGTGCATAAGTGATTCAATATTGACACCATTTACTCTTGAATTGAGGGTTAGCTCTCGACGCCTTCCCATTCATCTAACCATCGAGATAAATGATTTTCAGACATTGGCTTGGCAATAAAGTAACCCTGTGCGACATCACACCCTATCTTACGTAAATACACCCAATCCTCAAGATCTTCCACTCCCTCAGCCACGGTCTGCATTCCTAATTGCTGGGCCATCTTGAAACTGGCTTCAAAAATCACGCGTAAAGACTTATTTTTATGGGCCCCATGCACAAAACTTCGGTCGATCTTAAGCTCACTGAATGGAATATCTCGTAACTGGGCCAACGAGGAATACCCCGTCCCAAAGTCATCAATAGATAAAGCAACACCTTTAAGTCGCAGTCGTGTCAGGATGTCCAACGCTAACTGCCGATCATTCATCAGCCGGCTTTCCGTTACTTCCAAGACTAAGTTTGACAATGGGACTCTAGCCTCATGTGCAATGTTTTGAATCTTATCTGGAAACTCCAAGGACGTCAGACTTTCCATTGAAATATTGATTGACATACAAAGCTTTGCGCCCACAGATTGCCAACGTTTGCTCTGTTCCAGAGCATTAGCTAAGACAACCATCGTCAAGTCATCTATCAGTCCATACTCTTCAACAAGTGGGATAAATTTATCAGGTAACACTAGGCCATCTTTAGGGTGTTGCCAACGTACCAAAGCTTCTACACCGACAATTTCACCATCTCGAAGCCTGACCTGTGGTTGGTAGTAATTGATTAGCTCACCTTGTTGAATAGCTCGACGCAGATCAGCTTCAGAATACTCTTTCAGGTCATCAAAACATTCCGTCTCTAGATGAGCGGCCTGATGCTCAATAATTTCTTTTAACTGAGTGGGACTAAAAGGCTTATGGAGACAACCAAAAATATTAAGTTGATAAGTGGTTGCCAGCTTTTTAGCACTGTCTAGAATGGCTTGTTCTTCACCACTCATCAAAATAACACCTCCCTGGTAGCCTATACGCCCCAAGTGACGGACAAACTCTACTCCGTCCATCTTTGGCATCTGCAGATCACAAAAAATTAGTTCTACCTCTTCAGGATGCATTTCTAATTTTTGAAGAGCATCAACAGCATGTTCATATTGATGAACAACAACCTTTTCATTCACAAAATCCTTTAATTGATGAGCAAGCAACTTCATTAAAAACGGCTCATCGTCAATCAACATTATCGCCATACACTTCTCCTATATAATTTTTTTATCAAGGTAGCAGATCACTTCCTCTTCCGTCTCTGCAAAACACTTATCTAACAGAGTCATGGTCAACTCCACCACTGCGACATCACCTATAGTACAAGCATTTTCAAGCTCGGCACACAAGTCACCTAATCTCATCGCGCCCACTGAACGAGATGAAGATTTGAGCTTATGAGCGATACTGCTCACTTCTCTAATATCCTTAGCGGAAGAAGCGGCTCTTAACTGTTCCTGCTGTCTTGTCATTAAACTCAAAAAATCAGTCAAAAAATCACACATAACAGCTGGCTCATTTCCGACAAGCTCAGCGAGCTTACTGACAGTCAATATTTCAGAGTCCCTAGGCTGTTCCTCTTCAAGTAATCCAAGTTCAGGCACTCCATTCTGGTTGGGCAACCATGTTTCAAGAGCCTCTTTAAGTAAATGAAGCTGGACAGGTTTTGTAAGGTAATCATTCATTCCTACCGCCTTGGCTCGACTCTTTTCACCTCTCAAAGCGTTGGCTGTCAAAGCTAGGATAGGTTTTTGTGCCCTCTCCAAGTTATCCTGTCGTATCGCTTCCGTTAATGCATAACCATCCATTTCCGGCATATGTAAATCCGTTAATAGCAACGCATAACTTCCCTCTTGCCAAAGTTGATAAGCCACCAATCCGTTCTCAGCAACCTCTGCCGCATAACCTAGTAGACTCAACTGTTTAAGGATGACTTTTCGGTTGATGCTATCATCCTCTGCAACCAAGATTAACCGTCCTTCTGCACGGGCTTGTGCCACACTCGGTGCCGCAGTTAACGGCAGAGACTCTTCCCCCACTTGATCAAGTATTATTTCAGGCGAAACAATTCCGGCAGCCACTGAAACAGACTGTAAAAACTCTTTTCGCCGCAATAGGTTACAATTTAGAGCAACAAATTCAGGGGATTCAAATTTCAGGGGCCGAGGCTGATCTCGAGTCATCAACAAGTGCCTAATATACCCACTTTCAATTCGTGAACTTTTCAATGTTTTCAGAAAAGCGATGGTAAGTTCCGGGACATGTTTTTGCGGACCAATAATTATAACGACAACCTCTTCAAGCAACTCAGCAATACGTAACGCTTCGGAATGGGTGCTAACAACTTGAACATTAGCACCCGAATGCTCGAGGTAAACTCGTAGAGCGTCAGTATCAAATACTGAGTTCTCAACTAGGATACACTTTGTCTCTGAGAGTAACGATAAAGGTGGTATGATCTCTTTCTGATAAATTGCCAAAGGTAAGCTAACTGTGAACGTAGAGCCTTCTCCTAACTGACTGTTTACTTTAATATCTCCGCCCATTAAGTCCACTAAGCGCTTCGAGATCGCCAATCCTAACCCAGACCCCCCAAAACGACGCGTTGTGGATGACTCCGCTTGAGAGAAAGAAGTAAATAACATAGCTAAGGCATCCGACGATATTCCAATGCCGTTATCCTCGATATTGACAACCATTTTATTATCAACAATGTTCACGCGGACTGAGACGTCTCCTCGTTTTTCCTTACGACCACCACTAAACTTAATTGCATTACCAATTAAATTATAGAAAATTTGCCGCAACCGGATTGGATCAGACAAAATATAACTTGGAAAAATCGGGGCAATAAATAATTGCAAGTCAACCTCTTGCTTCTCAGAAACGGAGACAAGCGAGGAGCATACCCCTTCTATAAGTTCTTCGACAGATACCGGAAATTTTTCAAGATCTAGCTTACCAGCTTCAATTTTTGAGAAATCTAAAATATCATCGATGAGCCTCAGAAGGGCAAACGCAGAGTCATGAATAGTTTTAACTTCATCAACTTGATGGCACTCCAGCTGACTGTGTGACAAAACCTCTAACATACCAATAACCCCGTTCATTGGCGTCCGTATTTCGTGGCTCATTGCCGCCAAGAAAGCCGATTTAGCATGGCTTGCTTGTTCCGCCTCAATTCGAGCTTGCTCTAGCTTTTCATTTGTTGACCGTAATGACGCTGTGCGTTCAGACACCCGTTGGGCAAGTTTTTTACGCTCCTGCTCTATGACAAAATTGGCCGCTTTTTGCTGCTTGGTTGCCTCCTCAAGTTGTCGTAAAGCCTGATGACGTTCGGTTACGTCCCTAACCATTGAAATACAACGCCTTTTCCCTCCAGGTAGAAAAATGTACTGAAGATTGACTTCGACTGGAATGAGATGACCATCTTTATGTTTATGAACAGTAGAAATATGGACAACCTGCTGTTCGCCATTTAACAAGGGTTCAAGCAACTTCCGGTAACGGTTTTCATCGAACTCAACTTTGAAATCAACGGCAGTAAGATCCAACAACTCTTCTCTGGAATAACCAAGTTGACAAACGGCACCTTCATTAACATAGCTGTGGCGAAGCGTTTCTGGATCAAAGATAAATGCCCCATCTTCAATGGCATTCAGCATAGCCATCGCTTCTTTATTTTTCCTCTCTGACTGAACACGCTGGGTAATATCCCGAATAGCGACGGCCACCTGCAAGCCCTTTTCCGACTCAACAGGGCTTAAACTAATGTCAACCGGAAAATCAATCCCCCCTTTACGTCTAGCCATGGTAGAGAGTTGCTCAACACGAGCTCCTTCACCCAATTCTTCATTCTCGAAGAAAGAGCTATTGATATTTGAATAAATACCAGGTAAAAATCGATCTATTAATTGGCCTTTAAGTACATCTTTCCCCCAATTAAAAACAACCTCAGAATGGCTGTTGGCCTGAGTAATACAACCCCCCCTCTCTATTATCAGTATGGCATCAGGTGCAAACTCAAAAATATCAATGAAACGACGTTCATGACGCCTATTTTCAGTTACGTCGTGCATAGCAACCACAGCACCTAGGCGCTTACCATCGAGATCACAAATCGGAGCTCCACTGGCCAAGACGAAGCGGGGACTTTGACCATTAGCGATTATGCAAAGTAGATCATTTTGAATATGCTCACCATTAAATGCTCTAAGCAACGGTATGTTTTCTTTCGCCATCGGTGTTCGCCCGTCACCTTCATATAAATTGTAATAATTACTCCAGAGTTCGGGGGGAATCTGTAATGGGTCAGATCCATGCCACTCTCTTGCTGTACGGTTAAATAAAGTTAAATTTCCGTCCGCGCCACAAGCCACCACCCCTTCACTCAAACTCTCTAAAAGCATTCGATTGAGCTCTTCTTGTCGCTTTAGTTCTTGAGTGCGTTCATTAACACGATTTTCTAACTCCTGGTTTAGGCTCTTAAGGGATCCTTCGGCTTCTCTCCTCGCCGAGGCCTCATGATGCAGCTTTTCAGTTGTTTGATGTGAAACAATCAACATCCGAAAAAGGAAAAAAAACAGAATACTTAAGAGCCCCCCAGTTCCAGCAACAATACGAGGCAGCGAAAAATCGAGACCGGCTTCAAACACGGGGGTAGAAGTATAGATGATCGTCCAATCTCGACCTGCAACATTAATCACCTCCGAGCGTCGAAATGTCGATATGAATTGCTCGTCCACAATACTTAAGGCGCTATTCCCGTCATACAGCAAACTATTAGGGGTGTCTTCTGCGCCATCATATAACCGAAAGCTTACCGTTGAGACGTTAGATTGAAGGATACCTTGCATGAGATCTCTTGCGCGGAATGGGCTGTAAACATAACCAACAAAGGCCTCCCTTCGCTCTTCAACTGTATCAGGGGAATAAAGCGTTTTGTAGATAGGTAAATAAAGCAAAAAACCAGCTTGTTTATCCTCAGTAATCTCCTGAACTAACTCAACCCTACCGGATAAAGCAGCTCTTCCTGTATCTCTTGCCGTAGACATAGCCTGACGCCGAACGGCTTCAGAATACATGTCAAAGCCAAATGCCTGCCGGTTGCGAGCATCAAAAGGCTCCAAATAGATAATGGCCGTGTATTCATCTCGCGCCCCCTTAGGTTTAATCTCATACTGAGGAAAACCTTCCGCCCGAACTTGCTGCACATGCGCCTCTTTATCTCGCGCCGAAATAGGAATTGAAACACCAATCCCCTGTATACCAGGATAATGCAAGCCAAGATTTAACTTATCGATATAATTCGCCCACTCCTCACGATTGACCTGTTCAGAAGCAGCAAATAGAGCAACGCCCCCTGAGAGGGCCTGTTGATAATTCAACATGCGATTTTGAATCAACGCTTTAACGTCTTGGGTATAATTAGTAAAACGGCTTTCAGCATTGCGTTCAACATAATTTCGTGCCATAGACCAACACGCTATTGTTGCACTGAGTGACAATATTAATATACTTAAAGATAGCTTTATGGCCCGAGGCTTCCCAGTCATACATACTCCAAATCAACGATTGACGACACGAATTCTTACGAAACCAGTAAAAGGACGAACAAACTAGAACCTAATTAATATAAATGTATATCCACTAGTTGTAGTACAACACCAAACATAAGGAAAGGGCTCTATCCGCTTAGATGAGCTTGATTGATTGGTAAAAGTTAGAGTGAGTTTCTAGGATTGAATTTTGTCTAATCTTCAATTTAAAGGGGATTGTCGCACTTATTATCTGAAATCGGGTGTAAACGAAATTCCATATTGATAATCTACAAAATTATAGCCTTGGGATTCCGGTGTTTTTCAAGGTAGTTGTCATCATTTTCTTGCTTATTAAGCAGCTTCTCTTTCTGGATTTAGGTGAATGTCACCAACAGGCGCACAGTTCCTGATATCACCAGACCACCGCTCAAGCTTTCGCTGTTTTGCTGCTAGCAATACCTCTACACGACGCTTCAAGATATCTTTATCTTTTCCATTGTGACGCTCTGAAGGCGTGACGTGACGTAATTTAGCTTACTCTGCTTATGCTCGGTGTTGTACCAGCGTACGAAGGCTTCAACCCAACTTCGACTACTATCGATTGTTTCAAAGCCCTTTGCTGGCCAGCTTGGCATGTACTTTCCTGTACGGAACAATGACTCGACATACGGGTTATCATCACTGACTCTTGGCCGGCTATACGATGAGGTAATACCTAACTCTTCCATTTTTGCTTTAAACGTCAGCGACTTCATCGGTGCACCATTATCTGAGTGAAGAACCAGTGCTTGATTGAAGCATTGCTCTCGCATCAACGTTCGTTGCAGAAGTTGTGACGCCAGCTCACCGCATTCATGCTCATACACTTCATAACCAACAATTTTTCGACTGTAGATATCCTCAATGACATACAGGTAATAGTGTTGGCCTCGAACCCTTGAAGGTAAGTGATTGATATCCAATGCATAAAATTGGTTCGAGTCCGTCGCTGTGTAACTGGTTGGCTTCGTTTGCTTCTGTCTGCTCCGCTGACGACCTCGTTTGTGAAGTTGCCCCTGCGTACTCAGCACTCAATAGTAGATCGACTCAGAGGCGATATACTCACCTCTCTCAAGCAGTGTCAGGACGATTTGAGTTGGAAGCAAGCTTGCGAACTCAGAGCGGTTACACACCTCACGCTCTTCCTGTGACAGCTTGTTAGCAGGCTCTGGTCTGATGCATATGGCCTTTTGTCAGCTTGGACTTCACCTTACTGATACCAGCGACGATACGTTCTCAAGTCGATTTGAACTTCATGGCAAGCTGGCTCTAAACGGCATCCGCATTGCTTCGCTTCAAGGATAATCGTCACTATGGTCTGCCTTTCATCGGTTGAGGTTAGTCGTCCTCTGGCTCTTCCCCGTAAAAGGCTCTCAGCTTTTTTCTTAGTACCAAGAGGGCGGCCGTTTCAGCGAGTGCTTTTTCTTTGAGTCGTAAATCTTTCTTCAACTCTTTGATTTCAAGTTTGTCAGCTTTAGCCTGCTTCTTTGCTTCAGCTTCCCGCTCTTTACTCGACTTAAACCCTTGCATACATTCGCGGCGCCAGCTTTGGATTTGTTCTGGAAAAAGACCTTTTTCACGATCATATTGGTTGAGTTCACTTTCTATCATTGAGTTGGTTTTAGCGATAATGGCAAGTTTAGTTTGAGCAGACCACTGCTCTGATGAAGTGTTGGTATTTGGGACGGCGGCTCCTGAATGTCTGAGTTGCTGGCGCCAATGATACAGGGGCGCAGTGCTAATTCCTTCGTCTTCTGACACTTCTTTAACTGACATCGAATATGGAGGTAATAGCTTCTTCAATATAGCTTCTTTTCTTTCTACTGAGATACGAGACACAATTACTCTTTATCGCCCAAACTGGTTAAATTCTAACAGTGACAACTACCCTGCCAGATAGAGATAGTGTACGGTTTCGAGAATGACTTCAGAGGGAAAGTGGCAGCCTTTAAACATGACGATTCAGAGTGTTGAGTGGAAATTGAACAAATCCTAACCTAAAGCTTCAAAGTTTGCGATAGAACCATTTTCAGGTTGTCGAAGAATTGTGTGGGCAAGTTGATGTGGAAGTTGGCCATATTTCAGCAGATAAAATATACGATACCGATGACGTCTATGACGCATTAGCGAGCGAATTTCCAGAAACTGACATAGCGATTCCTCCCAAAGAAAATCTGTATGCTGACGACGCTCATAACCCTAAAAGGGTGAGCAATTTGGTGGTGTACTCTGCATTAAGTCCCACGCGCAGGCAAAAGACAAAGCAGTATGGAAAACGGAATGTCTCAGATAATGCAATGTAGCGTTACAAAACAATTATTGGCCCCAAATTACACAGTAGAGACTTTAACAATCAACAACAGGAAATGATGCAAGCGGCATCAATATTAAATCGATTTATGCAGCTTGGTATGACCGAGAGCTATCGAGTCGCCTAATGACATCAAAAGACAAAGTGGGTTGATTACGGAAACAAAGCCACTCAGAAGTGGCTGATGAACCGTACTTTTTGTCGCCCCAATATACAACGAGATTAAAAGATCTCCCTCAGATCATATATTGAAGGTTTCTAAACCTAGATTTGTGTATGGACAACTTTCGTGAGGAACGAGCGAATAGTTGTCCATACACAAATCCGACAAAGCAACGCCAAAGCGTTGCCCGTCAGGTTTATGCATTCGTTACTCTCTATGGCACCAATACTTACGGAAATTGGAAGTCCGTAGTAGGAAAGTAGAAAAACATTGATCGATGAACGTTAAGCTAGTTTTTCTAATATTCTTTATTTTATGTGGATAAGTAGTTTTTTTATTTACTAAATTGAGTTTATCCACATTATCCACAATCTCTATAACAGTATATAACCTCTATATGATCTATAATTTATATAAGATCTATAATTGCTAAAAAACACTTTAAAATCATAATGATATTGAGGTTTTGGCAACATATTATTAGTGTGATTGATCTTGTAGTTAGTCTTGTTGATCTTTTAATTAGTCTGGGGGTAACAAGAAATTAGTGTTATTGATCTAAATTTTAGTGTGAAGGTTACATTTTTTTAGTGTCCAAACAGACTTTATCCCATAAGTCTTGATATTGAGTGTTTCATTTTAGTATTTCTATTAAGGTTACAGGAATTTAGTCTAAAATTGTGAATTACGTTCTTGAGGTTACTGAAATTTAGTCTTATCCTTGTACTACACTAATAATCTGTTACCTGAAACTAATTACTATGACTGACCATCGACAGTTGATCACAACTGAAGACTACCGTGAATTGCCTAATGACTTTTTTAAGAAAAGCCATGCTTTAGTTTTTAGCCAGCTAGGACTGACGGCGAGAGAGCATGATACATTTGCACTCTTCCTCTCTCGACTACACGAAGACCATTGGGTTGCGTATCAGGAAGGTCGACACGTATACGCACCTGAATATACGTTTCAATCTGAAGTGTTAAAGGAGTGGTTTGGTCTTTCAGCAAAGCAGCTTTATCCAACATTAAAGCCTATGGCTAAAAGGCTCTCATCGCGCAAAGTAGGCTTAATGAACGATGCTGATCAAGAATTTGATTTTATGCCTCTTTTTAGTCGAGTTGCGTATAAAAAAGGGGCGCTAATTATGGTGCCTAACGCTGAATTAATGGATGCTTATCTTGCTCAGTCAGCTGGCCACGCTCAAATTAACCATTTATCTTTTCGTAGTTTGAAGTCAGAACATTCTAAGCGCCTTTACACTATTCTATCTCGCTTTAAAAAGCCTGGAATGAAGTTGCATGAGCAATCGATAGCGCAATTACATGGTTTATTCGGTCTCTTAGATGAGCAAGGGAAGTTAACCAAATCCAGTTATACCAACAACAAGGTCTTCATGGAACGATGTATTCGTAAGCCAATCGAAGAGCTTGCTTCTAACGAAGAAGTGAGAAAAGAGCTAAGCTTTTTGGTTGATGAAGAGTCTGGATCGTATGGTTATAAAGCTCGTTATCGAGGAAAGAGTATTGTTGCGCTTGAGTTCCTTTTCCAATGGAAGCAAAAAAGTGACAATAAAGGTGAGGCATTGGAAAGAGCAAAGTTAGCTGAAGAGCTAGCACCTGATAACCCGATGTTAAAACTCGCAAAAGAAGCCTTTAATATTGTACTTTCATACCCTGTCAATGGTGAGTTAAGTAAACACCATAAACTCGCCATTGAAAGTGTTAGGATGGGTATTATCGTAATGCCTGCAGATATGCAGTTTGATTCTATTTTCTATCACAGGTTAGAGTTAATGGAATTATGATTTTCAGGTAACAGATTTTTAGTGTTTTGCAGCTAACACTAAAAATTTGTTACCTTCAGTGATACTGATCTCAAGTTTTATATTCATCAACTTTGTTATGACATCTAAATAATGAGGTGGTTTGTTGTTCATAGGGCAAAACAACCCCCATTGTCCCCATTAAAAACCCCGCTCATTGGCGGGGTTGTTATTTACTTATCTTGCACTTTTTCAGAAACAAACCGTATGATATCGTCATACACATCAACGGGCAATCTACTCAATTCAATCTTAAGCCCCCGCTTATCACTGCTGTGAGATACCTTTGCATACTTGTTCTTGTCATCGAACAGCGCTAATGGTTTAGTCTTCCAGCTTATTTTATCTTTACCCTTTAAAAGCTTCGACTCCATCTGAGCAAGAACTTGCTTTTGTTTATCTTCTACAGAGACTAAATTATCTACATCCACCTTAAGTGAACTGATGAAATGTGCCGTTGTAGTACCTTCTTTATCTAACTGCTTTTCCACTTTAGCCAGCTTAGCGTAGTAACCATTTGGGATCCCTTCGCAATCAGGAAAGACCTCAATCAAACGCTGATCAACTGATGCTGCAGCAAAGCGCTTTCGGCAAGTTTCACGTCCAATATTCAGATAGTCAGCTAGTTCATCGAGCTTCGTAAAGCCTTGTGCTTGCATCACGCTTTTGTAATCAGCTCCCAATTCTCGGTAAGACAAGCGCTTTACAGATTGAGTAGTTTGAATAAAAGCGAGCAAATCAGCTTGGTCGATCTCCCCTTCAATAACCCATAGAGGTAAATCTTTTTTAGCATGGATGCAAGTGAAACGGCGACGTGAGCTATCAAGTAACTGGTAAGTGCCCTGCCCGTCTTTGGTCGCGACGCCTTCAGTATGTACGCCCTCTTCCTGAACGCTTGGTAATATATCACGCACAGCATCAAGCGTAAGCGAATCTTGGCGACGTGGATTTAAAGGGTGAATTGCAGTTTTAACTTCAAGTTCATCTGATTTAACCACCACTCTTTCTGCAGTGGCTGTTTTACCGCTAGCAAACGTGAATGTTTTTTTAGGGGGTTCGGCTTTAACTCGTTTTCCTAATTGATTGCCTTGGTTAAAGCCGGTTCGCTTGTCTTGAGGTCGTAACATGTTATAGCCCTTTTGTTGCTAGCTGCTTAATTTCAGTGATGAATTGGTGGTACACGGCATTCACCGATGTCATAGCTAAATCAAATTGTTTACCACTACAAATCTGCTCTGATTTTCGAATATCCAGTACTGTACGGTTGCTTTCCGCAGCCGCGACAAACGCTTCAGAGTGACGGATCGCTGTTGATAATAAATGCCCTTGCGCCGCACGCAGCAATTTATCAAACACTTTAACTTCATGAGCGCTCTTCTCATCGAAGTTCACTGGAAGCAATTTAGCCCACTTTAAATTTTTTCCTTGTGATGGTAATGCTCTAAATGTACCTGGCATAGTGGCCATGTAGTTACTCGTTGAGGCAAAATCAAACTCTCGTGGGGTGACTGGAATCAAGACCGCATCAGCCGCCTCATTCACTGCCCAGAGAATTGGAGAGTTCTGTGGGGGCGTATCGATGAAGATTAGGTCGTACTCTTCTTTAAGTATGGGTAAGATTTTTTCACGCAACACACTCAGCAAATTCCGTTGACCTATTTCATCTTGCCCCCAGTAAGAATCGACAAAGCGTTCGTCTGATGGGAAGGCAGGAATCACATCTAAGTTAGGGAGGTGAGTCTTAAACGGAATCGCTTTAACTAACTCGTCATAACGGTAGTCATTAAGGTATTGAGAAAAATCACCTTCGGGCTCTTGGCCTGCTAGCGCGATATCAACAGCTGTCATGTAGACTGATTCATCGTCGGCTTGATGAATCAGGTTTTGGCCTGTTGAGCCTTGGGGATCTAAATCTATCACTAGGCAGCGTGCATTAAGATTAAGATCAAGCGCAGCAGTGGTCGCTAGGGTTACTGTCGTGGTGGATTTGCCAGTGCCCCCTTTATGGTTTTCCACTACAACGGTTGTCGGTTCAAAGCGCTGGTTGTACTTAGGAAAGTTCATGAACTCCATCATATTGGCGACGTCGAAGCGATTATACAGGTGAGTGCGTCCTTGGATAATAGGAGCGCCAACGACGCCCTGCTCGGTTGCTTCATCTATTCTAGAATTGAAGGTCACACGAGATAAGCCAAACAGCTCTTGAAGCTCTTTCTTCTTCAATGAGTGATTATAGATAAGCCTATCGACACTCCCCTCAATTTCTGTATCAGTTACTTTGATCTGCATACGCTCTTTGATAACGGCTTTCAGATCTGACTGCTCTTGCTGCATACGTTCACAAACAAGTTCTAATGAATCGATGATGGTGGTCATTGGGTGCCCTTAATGCCTTAATTTCATGTAACCAATATAAAGCACTAAAGATACAAATTAAACCTTTTAAGAATATTTTTAATTAATAAAGGTTTAAGTTTAATGGGTGTCTAAACGGGGACAATGGGGGTTGTTTTCAAAACAACCTTATCAAATTACTCTGAATATTATTCTTTCATGTTTAGGAACAATAAAGTTTGTACACTGTCGATTAAGTTTGTACAAAGTTCCATTTTGGAATAATAAAGTTTGTACACTAGGCTATAATATACTGCATCGAATTAGATTGAGTATATGTTGTGGCTGGACGAAGAAAACTTGAAAAGCTCGCTGACTTTAAGCGAGCTTTGAAACAGAGTTATGGCTTAGGTGAAGGGGCCAATTACACGCCTTGGATAAGAGTTCAAGATGTTAAATCTCATGGTCATAGCGGTAAGATTGAAGGAATAAAATCAGGTAGGACTCACCACACTTTATCTGAACAAGAGTCGTGTTTTTTCTATTTGGCTGAGTTTTCTGACTCAGTTATAGATATTCGGGAGCAGTTTCCTTTGCTTCCTCTATCCCTCTCATTAAAAATTTCTAAATCACTTGATATTGAGCACCCTAAACACCCTATCACCAAAGATCCTGTCATCATGACCACCGACTTCCTATTAACCTGTAGTGATGGCCAAAGGGTTTGGTATGAAGCTGTATGTGTTAAACCAAGAGAAAAGTTATCTGACAACAGAACAGCCGAAAAGCTAGATGTAGAGCGAGTATGGTGGGAATTGCTTGGCGTTCCTTTCCACATATTTTGCCTATCGGAGCTTAATCAGATTAAGTCCAGGAATATTCAATGGATTACAGACGCTAAACGCAAGAAGTACTCATCAACACCGAATGAATTTAGAGATGTGGCCAAACGTTTGTTGACGATCGGAACGATGCAATTGAATGAGATTTGTGAAACATTTTCTCATGAACTTGGCATTTCGCAAGATGATGCCTTGGTGTTGTTAAAGTCTCTGTTGGCTGACAAAGAAGTAACAGTTGACCTGTCTCGCCCTATCGTCCTATCAGGGATGATTGAAATCATGGAAATTAAGATAGATGGAAATTCAAGGCAACATGCAGCAAGTTGATCTAAATAGTGTTTGGAAAATTGAAAGCTTGGATGGTCTCAGTGATGGACTATACCGAGTTTTACAGCAGCATACAGAGAACCGCATTATCATCTTATTTCCTTTGGTCGAATCAAAGGCTTTGCAACGGCCAATCAAACTAGCTTTTGATCTTTTTAGTGGGGCAATCAAAGTCGGTAAAGCTCAGCAAAGTCTGTATGAATTGCCTTATTACCAATTGCAATTTGAAGATGATATTTCAGAAAGTCATCTCGCCAAAAGAAATGAGAAATACTCACTGATCGTAGACTTAGTTTCTTCTTCTGATTTTTTGTTCAATCTAGTTGACCAACCTCGCAGTGCTTTGGTTTCTCAGCACGCAAAGGCGAACAACACATATGTGCAGAATATATATAGAGCACTAAATCTCTACTGGAAGTATGGCCAAGAACGAAATGCACTCTTACCGAGCTATAAGAACTCTGGGGGTAGAGGTAAATCAAGAGTAGCTGGTGCAGCAAAGCGTGGCTCTCCGATACAACTCTCCAGTCCAAGTATTGAAGTCCCTGAAGGTGTTAATACCACTGAGCACGATAAGATTTTGTTTCTTAAGGCGATGAAGGAGTTTGGACTCAAAGGTGAAAAAGTCAAGTTCAGTCGTGTATACGACAAAATGCTCAAAGAATATTATGCAGAGGAGTTAATTGCTGCTGAATCTGAGTCACGAGAAGCTTTAGTACCTAATTACCGAGCGTTTGTTTATTGGGCAAAAAAACTAGTTCCAGCGCAAATTTTAATACGTAAACAAACAAATCAGGGTGACTTTGACCGCAATAAGCGAGGTTTAAAAGGTTCTGCTACCGATCATACAGAAGTTCCTGGCAGTTGCTTTGAATTGGATGCAACAGTTTTGGATGTGCATATAGTATCCTACTTTCAGAGACATCATGTATTGGGGAGACCAACCGTTTATTGTGTGGTTGATAAAGAAAGTCGAATGATTGTCGGGCTGCATGTCTCCATGGAATACGCTTCTTGGAGGGCTGGTCGGCAGGCTTTAATCAACAGCTTTACCTCTAAGAAAGAGTATTGCGCAGAATTTGGCATTGAAATAGAAGAAGCTGATTGGCCTTGTAACCACATACCTCAACGATTGCTTTGTGATCGAGGAGAGTTTATTTGTCAGGATGCCGAAAATCTCGCTGTGCCATTGATTGGCCATTTGAGTATTGCTCCACCATACAGGGCGGAATTGAAAGGCATAGTCGAACATCGTTTCAATATATTGAACGAGAAGTTAGTCCATGAGCTGCTAGGGACGACGAAAGGACGGCATTACATCAGAAGTGATAGAGACCCAAGATTAGATGCTACTTTTACGCTCAGAGAAATAACCAAGCTCCTTATTGATGAAGTTTTAGAGCACAACAGTTCAATTTTTAAAGATTTAGCCAAGCAAAGTACATTGCTTATTGAGTCAGGGCTTTCTCCAACCCCTCTAAACTATTGGAATATACATGTTAAAGCGCAGCGTCATGCTTTAATTCGAGCTGACGAGGCTCATATTCGTTCTCGCCTATTACCAACAGTAAAAGTGACCATGACAGGCAAAGGAATTCGGCTAAACGATCAAATGTATTATGAGTCAGAACATGCTGATTTTGATACTTGGAAAGTAATCGCGAGAAATAATGGTTCATGGCAACTAGATGCTTTAGTTGATCATGATAATTCAAGTTTCATATTTGTCAGGCTTGAGGAAGTTAGTGGCTTTACTCGATGTTACCTGATGAAGGAGTCGGCTAATTTTGCTCATAGGCATCAGGCAGACATCCTGTATTTTGAAGACTGGATTAAGTTGGAAAAAAACAAAGCTAAGCCAACATCGAAATCGATAGAGCGTCACCAGAGAAGAAATCAGGTTGTCGAAACTGCAAAAGAAGAAGCGGCATTGGCTCCATCGCTGAGTTCAAAATCTGAGAGAACAAGGGGTATGAAAGCAAGGAGAAGGGAGGCTATTCTTGCACAGAGGATTGAGGACGGAGAACCCCCATTTCATCAAGCTAAGCCTGATATGGAATCAGATATACCCAGTGGACATCTTGATGACAAGAAGAAAAAAGTAATTTCATTGCTCAAGCGAAAAAAGGCCAACGATAATGAGGTGTGAAGATGCCATTTACCATGAAGCGATATTACCCGAGCATCGTGGTAATCCTTTGATTGAAGCTTTGCCACCTAAGGTTGAGGATGATGAGTTAGTTATTAAGCTGAGTAATTATCCAGAGAGGCTCATTGAGGAAACAACGTTCGAGGCAATTGAAAGATGGGACTATCTCACCCGATTAAAAACGTTGAGGCAGCCACTGCCGCTCTATTTTGATGTCTTTAGGGCCATAGAAATGGCAATCAAAGAGGGATATTCAGCAAAAAATCCTTTATCTCCCACAACAATGAACTATCTACATTATTCTTTGGATAATCGACCTGATGTTGAACCCCGAACAGGCTTTTTTAAACCTAAAGGTAGTGGAATAACAATAATTGGTGAAAGCGGAGTAGGTAAAACCTGCATGCTTGAACAGGTACTAAACTGTTTTCCTGACGTTATAGAACACCGCTATTACCAGAACAAAGTGTTAGCAATACCGCAAGTTGTGTGGATAAAAGTCGATTGTCCAGATGATTCGAGTGTTAAAGGTCTTTGCCATCGTATATTAGAGCAAATCGATGAAAAATTAGGACAACCTCCAACAAAACCTGCGGGAACGATAGCTCTTTTACTTCAACAAATTGAATTGAAAATGAAGTCAAATTTCCTCGGGATTTTGGTTATTGATGAAATGCAAAATCTAAACCTTGCTAAAGCAGGCGGTGCCGATCGACTTTTAGGTTTTTTACATAACTTAGTTAACAATTTAGGTATTCCGATACTTTTCTGTGCAAACCCTCCGTTTGATGAGCTTCTCAGCAAGAGTTTTAAATCAGCGCGACGAGCGGAAAGTAGTGGCTATTTCGATGTAGAACTAATGAAGAATGATGATGAGTGGGAATTGTTCGTGGATGAACTTTGGTGTTTACAGTGGACGAATGTTGAAACGCCGTTGACCCCAAGTTTGAACAATAAACTTTACTCACTGTCTGCTGGCAATATGGATTTGGCTGTTCGAATTTATTATTCAGCTCAAAAGGCAGTTATTGGTTCTTCAGACGAGAGGATTACTGAAGAGGTTCTTGATCTTGGAGCAAGTATTGCTATACGGGCCACGAAAAAGCTCACAGAAGAAATGAGAAAGAAACACGCGATTTCTATCCTAAAAAGAAATCGAAAAGATGGTAACGCTGAACTGAACAACCATCGGAGTGAAGATAGTTCATCGAAAGAAGCCATCAACACCAAATCTAAAACGGTAACAATACCTGGAGATCTAACTCGCCCACACCATCCAGAGTTTGCTGATGTATTAACTGAGGTCAGTTTAGCCGAAGATTTGATTTATAGGGTGTTGGATACCTCTCTTATTCAGAAAGCATCTCAAGAAAGTAATCCTCTTGAAAGCCTTAGAGCATCAGGGGTATTGTGCGATGACCCACTTGAGACTTTTGGTTAAGTTTAGAATGTAGGGTTAAATAAAGGGGGCGATATGCGTTTGCCAGATGCTTTACCTGATGAGTTGTTATTTAGTCGACTGATTAGATATTGCTGTTTGTTCGCTGTTCCGATACCTGAACTCTTACACAGAGTATACGGAGATCATAGAGCAAGCATTAACCCGATACTTACTGCTGGCTTAAGCTCGCTTTCAAGTCTTTTCAGAGAGAGCAAGGACGACCTGCTTAGAGATCAAACTCTTGCTCCGTTGTTTATGCACTATTATCCGCACTACAAAGCCAAATTATCAGAAGCTATATCGTCAACGGACAATTACACTGCTATTAGGTTAAGCCAGCTTTCATGCGTGAGAGAACATGCACAACTCACCCTCAAAATGTGCCCTGTGTGTGTTCAGGAAGATATCAGGCAATTTGGTGTGGCTTATTGGCACCGAGTTCATCAAATACCTGCTATCGAATCTTGTTGTGATCATCAGCAGCAACTAGTGCATGTTTGTCTTCCTAAACGATTAAAGTTAGCAGTTGGGTATCCTTCTTCTTTTGAAACCGAGTATCAAGAAAGTAGCGATGAAAGCTTTCATTTAGCGCAGTTTTCTCGGCAGGTACTTCGAGAACAATCAAACAATATTTCTACATTTAGGTCGGCTAGTTACTCAGACAAATTATCGAATCTTGGCTATGTGACCAAGAGTGGTCGCATCCGCAGGATAAAGTTACTCTCTGACTTTTATGCGTTTACAAGCCAATTGCATTATCTATCTTCAAATGTTCTACCATCATCTGAATCGGATTTTAAGTACATTACTAATTTGCTCTATAACCAGTATTCACAGCATATTTTTAAGTACTTAATTTTTGAATACTGGTTATCGAAGTGGCGAAGGACTAAGAAAACACCAGAAATAATCAGTGAGCATATTGCCGATAGTCCCCCTAATGTAGAGCAAGAATGTTTGGTACTCCTAAAGCAAGGGCTATCAATTTCATCGATAAGCAAGCAAACAGGAAAGAGTCGCACCTATGTAAAGTCCGTGGCGTATGCTTTTGGGATGGAGAGTCTGTTTGACCCCACGAAACTAAAATCATCGGTTAGAGAGCACGTTATTACACTTGCATGGAGAGGTTTCCATCGTTCTGAGATCGCCCGACGCTTATCAATATCGACAGGAAGTGTCGAAATGTTGATTTCTAGCTTAACTGGGTTGGTTGAGTGGAGAAAGCGGTGTAAGCATGAATCGAAACGGCGACGCTACAAATGCCTGATACTTCGATACCGACACAATAACCCGTTAAGGATTAGAAAAGAGATAAAGCGAGATTGTAACGCAGCGTTTTACTGGCTGTATCATCATGAACCTGAATGGCTTGAATTCGTATTACCTAAGCCTATTAAGCCTTATCTGAATCCAAGAGCGAGACTGATTTGATTACTCTCGCGCTTATTTTCTCTCTACTTAAATAATTTCATTTTAACTCTAATTTTTAGCCACTGGCTGGCGTTTCTGTTATATTTTCGCTTACGTTCAGAATGTCTGTATGGATAGGAATACATGATCAAATGCCACCTCGCCCGTTTGATGGGAGAGCGAAAATTAAGAATAGCGGATGTCATTCGTGAAACGGGTTTAAGCCGCAACACAGTGACACTTTTGTACAAAGAAACCGCACAAAAGGTGGACTTAGAAGCCATCGACAAATTGTGCGTGCTATTTAATTGTCAAGTTGGTGAGCTCTTAGAACAGTCACCAGAGAATGGTCAATAAAAACAATAACGAAGGATTGATATGAGCTTCACAGAAGATTCACGAGTAAAAATACCAACGATCCTACATCTTATGCGTTTGGGTTATGAGTACCTATCCCTGAAAGGAACACACTGGGACAAGGATACAAATATCTTCCCGGAATCATTTTCCTCAGCGGTCAGCCGTATAAATCCTGACATGACACCTGATGATGTTGCCCGTTTGCTCGAAGAAGTGAAACTCTCTCTGGATAACGAAGACTTAGGCCGAGCTTTTTTCAATAAGTTGAAGGCTCGATCTGGCACTAAGCTGATCGATTTTGAGAACTTTTCCAACAACAGCTTCCATGTCGTTACTGAGCTCACCTACAAAAACGGCGACGATGAATTTCGTCCTGACATTATCTTGTTAATCAACGGCATGCCGTTGGTGTTTATTGAGGTGAAAAAGCCTAACAACCGAGACGGTATCATCGCGGAAAGAGAACGCATCAATAAACGTTTTCAAAACCCGAAATTCAAGCGCTTTGCTAACATCACTCAGTTCATGCTTTTTTCCAATAACATGGATTATGTCGATGGCGATCCAGAGCCAGTACAAGGTGCATTTTACGCGAGCAGTTCATATGACAAGCCAGTATTTAACTACTTTCGTGAAGAAGAGGTGTTAGATCTTACTGCGCTTTTAAAACCACTGACTGATGAGCAAGAACTGGCAGTACTCAAAGACAACCACTTAGAAGTGATCCGCAGCAACCCTGAGTTTTTGAGTAACAAAGAACCTAGCCGCCCAACCAACCGAATCTGTACCTCTTTGCTCAGCAAAGAGCGTTTGTCCTTTGTTCTACGCTATGCATTGGTCTACGTATCAGAGAGTGATGGCCTGCACAAGCACATCATGCGTTACCCACAAATGTTTGCGACCAAAGCTATTGAGAGAAAGCTAAACGAAGGGGTTCGTAAAGGGATTATTTGGCATACCCAAGGAAGTGGTAAAACCGCATTAACCTATTACAACGTTGGGTTCTTAACGGATTACTTCCAAAAACGAGAAATCATTCCAAAGTTCTACTTCATCGTCGATAGACTAGACTTGCTGCAACAAGCACAGCGAGAGTTCACTGCACGCGGCTTGATTGTTCATACCATAAACTCCCGCGAAGCGTTCACGCGTGACATCAAAGCCACACAAGTGATTCACAACCACTCAGGCAAAGCCGAAATAACCGTCGTCAACATTCAGAAGTTTAAAGATGACCCCGACGTTATTTCAACGCAAGACTATAACGTCACCATACAACGTGTTTACTTCCTGGATGAGGTCCATCGCAGTTACAACCCGAAAGGTAGCTTCCTGGCCAACCTGACTCAGTCTGACACCAATGCTATCAAGATAGGTTTGACTGGTACGCCTTTACTTGGTGAAGACTATAACTCACGAGCTCTTTTTGGCGATTACATTCACAAGTATTACTACAATGCTTCAATTGCCGACGGTTATACCCTGCGCTTAATTCGTGAAGAGATCGCGACCAATTACAAAATGACGCTTCAGCAAGCGCTGGAAGAAGCTGAAGTAAAAATGGGCGATGTAGACCGCAAAGAAATATACGCCCATCAAAGTTTTGTTGAGCCAATGCTGGACTACATCATCAGCGACTTTGAAAAGAGTCGCGGCACGCTAAATGACGCAACCATAGGTGGTATGATCATTTGCGATAGCTCAGACCAAGCAAAGAAAATGTTTGAGCTGTTTAATGCTGTGTACGCCTCAAAGCCCCTATTCAGCAGTGACAGCGAAGAACTTCAGCAAGCAACATCGGTAGCAGAACCGATCCCAACTTACGTTCAAACGGCGAGCATGGAGCCAGCCAAGCAAGCCCACAAAGTGAGCAATGCTGCGCTGATTTTGCATGATGTCGGCACAAAACAAGAACGCAAAGATTGGGTTGAAGATTTCAAAGCAGGAAAAATCGACTTACTGTTTGTTTACAACATGCTACTAACAGGCTTCGATGCTAAACGATTGAAGAAACTCTACCTTGGCCGCGTGATCCGAAAACATAACTTGCTACAAGCATTAACACGCGTCAACCGCACATACAAAGATTTCCGTTATGGCTATGTGGTTGATTTTGCAGATATCCGTAAAGAATTTGACGCGACTAACAAAGCTTACTTTGACGAATTACAGTCAGAGCTGGGCGATGAAATCGAAAGCTACTCCAAGCTATTCAAATCACAGGAAGAGATCAAACAAGAGATAGAACACATTAAAGATGTTTTGTTCCGTTTTGATATCGACAACATGGAGACCTTCTGTGATCAAATCAGCCAGATACAAGACAGAGAAACTGTCTTAGCACTTAAAAATGCCCTAGCTGATGCACGAAGCCTGTATAACCTTATTCGCCTGCAAGGTGAGTACGACTTCCTTGATGAACTGGATTTTGCCAAGCTAAACGTGCTTTACCGCGAAACTAGCAATCATTTGGACTTGCTCAACCTCAAACAAGATCTTGAACAAGGCACTGACACCACACACCTGCTTCACCGAGCCTTAGAAGATGTCATCTTCAAGTTTGTTAAGATCGGTGAAGAAGAGCTGGTTTTGGCTGACCAGTTGAAGAATACACTGCGCCAAACACGGGAAGCGCTGGCAAGTAACTTTGACCAACAAGACCCGAGGTTCATCAATCTGAAAGATGAGCTAGAGCGATTGTTTAAGAAAAAGAACCTCAGTGAAGTAACACAAGATGAAATGGTCGCCAACATCGATGCACTCAATAAAATTCACCAACGAGTGAAAGAGTTGAACCGACAAAACAACCAATTGCGTCAAAAGTACCTAGGTGACTCCAAATACGCACGTTTACACAAGCGTGTATACGAGCGCCAACAAGAACAACGCGATATTACAGACTCTGAAAGAAAGATTTTTGAGGCCCTACTCGGAGTCAAAGAAGACGCCGATAGCCAGGTACTCGACAACACGTCCGTTCTTGATAACGAAAGCTATTTTGCGCGGCATCTGCTACCAAAGGTTCATAACCGCTTTATCAAACAACAGAGCATTCCCTTGAATGCGGAAGCGGTACGTTATGTAAACCACCTTGTCGTAGCAGAATATTTAAAAGAATTTAATACAGGTAGCCAATCCTGGTAAGAACACAAACTAAGGCAGTACACAAACCATGGTCGAACTCGAATTTAGAGAAAAAACAAAAGCCCTTATCGATAGTCTGAAAAGCATCTGTGCAACCAATGGGTTAGGCAACAGTACCGGGGAATTTGAGATCATCACTCAGGTTTTTTTGTACAAGTTCCTGAACGATAAGTTCGCCTATGAAGCAAAGAAAATAGATGAAAAAATCGCTAGTGCAGCAAAATGGGAAGAAGCGCTGATTGAAATGAGTGAAGAGGATCTAGAGATGCTCCAGATCCAGATGGGTGCTGACACTGCTCGTCTCAAACCACATCATTTCATCAGTCACTTGTTCAACCAGCAGGACAAGCCTGGGTTTGCTCAGCTGTTTGATGATACTTTGATGGACATTGCCATCAGCAATAACGATGTGTTTGCGGTAATGACGGACACAGGCGAGAAAGTACAACTGTTTACCCGCATCAGCGAGAACGTGACCGTTTCCAAGCGTGATGCTTTCTGCAAAGCGATCATCAACAAACTGATTGAGTTCAGTTTTGAGCGTATCTTTAACCAAAAATTTGATTTCTACGCCACCATCTTTGAATACCTGATCAAAGACTACAACAGCAACTCAGGCGGCAAATATGCCGAGTACTACACCCCTCATGCGGTAGCACGCATTATGGCCGCAATTTTGGTGCCTGAAGACCAGCAAGGCACCGTGCGCAATGTGAGCTGTTATGACCCGTCAGCGGGCTCTGGCACCCTGCTTATGAACGTCGCCCATGCTATCGGTGAAACGCGTTGTAGCATCTACACGCAGGATATTTCGAAGAAGTCATCAAACCTACTGCGTTTGAACCTGATTTTGAACAACTTGGTGCATTCAATTCCTAACGTGATTGAAGGCGACACTCTTCGTCATCCACACCACAAGGAAAATGGTGAGCTACGCAAATTTGATTACATTGTCTCTAACCCACCATTTAAGCTGGATTTCAGTGATTTTCGTGATGAGTTGGACAGCAAAGAAAACAAAGATCGCTTTTTTGCTGGTATTCCAAAAATCAAAGCCAAAGCCAAGGACAAAATGGAAATCTACCAATTGTTCTTGCAGCACATTATTTACTCATTAAAACCAGGTGGAAAAGCAGCGGTGGTATTGCCAACAGGGTTTATTACCGCTCAATCTGGCATTGATAAAAAGATCCGTCAGTACCTGGTGGATAACAAGATGCTGGTGGGTGTTGTCTCCATGCCATCCAATATCTTCGCGACTACAGGTACCAACGTCTCCATTCTGTTTATTGATGACAATAACAAAGACAAAGTAGTGCTGGTTGATGCATCAAACTTGGGCCAAAAGGTCAAAGAAGGTAAGAATCAGAAGACGGTTCTAACACCAGAAGAAGAACAGCAAATCATTGATGTATTCAACAACAAGTGGACCGAAGAAGACTTCTCTGTTGCAGTCAGCTATGACGATATCACAGAGAAGAATTACAGCCTCAGTGCCGGACAGTACTTCGAAGTTAAAATTGAATACGCAGATATTACCGCAGAGCAGTTTGCGGAAAAAGTGCAGGGCTTTAGCAGTAATTTGGACAGTTTGTTTAAACAATCACGTGAGCTAGAAGTAGAGATTAAAAAGCAGTTGACGGGCTTGAAATATGAATAACATCCTCAGTGATAATCTTGGCAATTTAGTAAAAGCTGGCGGAGGTAAGATCCACACAGGTCCTTTTGGAAGCCAACTTCATGCTGCTGACTATGTTCAGGAAGGAATTCCATGCATTATGCCTGCAAATATGAAGAGCAACAGAGTCGACCTTTCGGATATAGCTTACATAACTGAAGGTGATGCTAATCGGCTTTCGAAGTATATCGTCAAGAAAGACGATATTGTGTATAGCCGTAGAGGAGATGTAACACTCAAAGCCTTGATAAGGGAAAAAGAAGATGGGTATTTCTGTGGTACTGGCTGCCTGTTACTTCGCCCTGGTGATAAATTTGATTCTAGATTTCTAACTCATTACCTCAGCACACCAACAATTCAGAACTGGATTGTCCACCAAGCGGTCGGGGCGACAATGCCTAATTTGAACACAGGTATTCTTGCCAGCATACCGTTCAATGGTCCAAAGAAAGAAGAGCAAGAAAAGATCGCGGATGTTCTTTCTGTTATTGAGGATAAAATCGAACTCAACAACCGCATCAACTCTGAACTCGAAGCGATGGCGAAAACGCTTTATGACTACTGGTTCGTGCAGTTTGATTTCCCTGATGCGAATGGAAAACCCTATAAAGCTTCTGGCGGAAAGATGGTTTACAACGATACCTTGAAGCGCGAAATTCCTGCTGGCTGGTCTAATGGAACGTTGGATAATTTAGGTCAGATAGTTGGAGGGAGCACACCTTCAACTGCTGATAAAAGTAACTTTTCAGAACAAGGTAGTGCCTGGATTACTCCAAATGATCTTTCAGGGAACATTGGAAATAAGTTCATATCTAAAGGCGCTATGGGTGTAACAGCGGAAGGTATAAAATCGGCATCACTTAAAAAATATCCTGCTGGAACTGTGCTGTTAAGCTCAAGAGCGCCAATAGGTTATATGGCGATTGCAAGAAATACACTGACAACAAATCAGGGGTTCAAGTCTTTTGTTCCATCTAAAGGGTACCCAACAGAGTTTGTCTATTTCACGGTAAAAAATAGCCTAAAAGCAATAATTCAATACGCTTCTGGTTCAACGTTCAAAGAAGTATCTGGAACTGTTATTAAAACAGTGAAATTAGCTCTTCCACCAAATGAACTTGTTGAAGATTTTAGGGCAAAAGTAGAAGACCTTTTCAAAAGACAAGATACCCTAGAACAAGAAAACGAACAGCTAATAGCATTGCGTGATTGGCTTCTTCCTATGCTAATGAACGGCCAAGTAGCGGTAAAACCAAGCACTGAATCAAAGGAGGCTCAGCATGGCTAAAGATCTCACGGAGTCTTTGCATGATAGACAAAATATTCTAAATAATCGTTACGCCTTGCAAAAAGCTGAGCAACACCTCGCTCTAGGTGGTGTGCCGTTTGACGGTGAAACGGTATTTACCAAACAACAGGTGATAGAGCTGTTCGATATCAGCGATGCTACTGTAGAACGTTACTTGTCTTCACACGGAGATGAGCTAAAAGCAAATGGTTACACCTTACTAAGAGGTGCGAAGCTAAAGCAATTCAAAGAGATAGCTGTTGGTACCCTCATCAGTGAGGGTACCAAAACTACGGTGTTAGGGGTTTTTACTTTTCGCGCTATTTTAAATCTGGGAATGTTGCTCACTGACAGTGAACGCGCCAAAGAACTACGCTCTCGTGTACTTGATATTGTCATTGATGTACTCGCAGAACGCGCAGGGGGTCACACCAAGTTCATCAACCAGCGCGATCAAGACTACTTGATGGCCGCGTTCCAGGAGGAAAACTACCGCAAACTGTTTACCGACGCCTTAGACAAGTACGTAGACGGCAATAAGTGGAAGTATGGCCGCTTTACTAACCTGATCTACCAAAGCATTTTCCATGAGAATGCAGCGGAGTATAAGAAAATACTCAAGCTGGCCGAAAAGGATAAGATCCGTGAAACCATGTACTCCGAAGTGCTCACACTTATCGCTAGTTTTGAATCTGGTATTGCTCACGAGCTAGAGTGCCAGAGTACCAGCATGGGCCGTCCATTGACGCAGAAAGAGGCAGAGCTGTTATTCGGCAGCTTTGAGCAGCATCCACTCTTTAAACCGCTGATAACCGATGCCAGAACAAAAATGGCCAGCAGAGACTTGTGCTTTAGAGATGCTTTGCATGAAAAACTGGAAGCCTATATTAAATCGGTTCCAGAAGCTGACTTTGAGCGTTTCCTTGGTGAGAAAAGCAAGTCTCTAGAGGAGCAGCTCAGTGATCCAGATACATTAGATGTATTCAAACGGTTGAAGGATCGTTGATATGACCGGAGAGATTCAACTAAGATTTTTTTATTTTGATGTATCGTATGCTGTCAAAACACATGACTGGATAATTGATAATGCTGGAGGGAAAGCTGGTACAAAAGACATTGGTCTTTTGGAAAGTCCATTGGAGCATATTCAAAACGACATGTACTACCCAGAAATTGAAGACAAACTTACACACTTGGTATTCTCAATTAATAAAAATCACGCCTTTACTGATGGGAACAAGCGCTCTTCACTTGCACTTGGAGCCTACTTTCTAGAGCTCAACGGGTTTGACTACATGGTGCAGCATTTCGTTCGGGAAATGGAAAACATTGCAGTTTGGGTCGCCGACAATGTTATAAGCAAGGAATTATTACATAAGATTATCAGTTCTATCCTGTATGAGGATGAGTACTCTGAGGTGTTGAAGCTAGAAATGTATGAAGCGGTCCAACGAGCAGAAGAAAACAAGCAACAATAAGAAATGATTAGTTTTTCCTTTAGTTAAAAGTGAAAGCCCGCTTATATGGGATGGTAGAGTTGTACTTTAATGAGTGATACTTTTGATTTTGAATTAGCAGAAATGTTGCGTAGGCAGGTTCCTAATGATGAGTCTCTTCATAGCACGTTATTAAGAACACTGTGGGCTTACGATCCCAGTGCTAAACCCGTTGGGGTTATCGGTAATTCTGGTTGTTGGGTGAACAGACCTTTTATCCAGAAAAATTATGAGCACGCGTTCCATAAAAATCCAGATCATTTGTTATTGGAGTTTATTGACATGGAGTTATCTATAAATGGCAAAGGTAATTTGTTATTTGATAACCCGACAACCTATACCTCCCAAATAGAGCCGATTTTTTTTAGTGGCCGAAAAGCAAGAATGAGGGACCAATCTAATCTTGATATAAGGTATTGTTTGCCTTGTATTAAAGAGGCAATTGAGCAAGTAGGGTACGGGTATTTTCGTCACTTTTGGAGTGTCTCTGATAAATGCTTGATCCATGATCAGCCTTTAGAACGGCTCCCTGAAATGGGATTCAACAAATCACTCAAAGCAGTAAGAAAACTGCTTAGAGGTAAAGGGTTTAGGTATCCTTTGAAAGCTAGTGGCGCTCAACATACCTCAACAAGATCTAGGAGTCAGAGTTTTAAAATCCATGATACTTGGGATACGAAAGATAAGTATTTCTTTACTATAAAATTTGCCCCAGGTTGCCTTATGAAAAGGTTTGCCGAATGGATTTGGGAAAATTATCATACGTTTAAAGAACCTGAATTGAGAACCTTTTCTGAGAAAGTATCTGGGCAATACTTGCATAAATACCAAAAAATGTATGAGTTTGACTATCGAAGAGATTTTGCTGGGGTGTATCTGATGTGCTCCTCATTTGAAGCTGAAAAGCTAAATGAGTTCTTTGCTGAAAATGTAACCTTAGTTTGGTTAGATCTAGGACCAAGAAAGCAAGGACGATTGAAGGAAGTTTTTGCCAAAAATAAAGGAATGGACTGTGAAAGCTGTAGAAAAAGTAACTGCTTCCTCAATGGAACTAAAAAACTTCGTTTAGTTGACCCTGAAAAAATTTCACTTCGGTACCTTTGTGAGAATAGTTATACCTTATCAAGAATTGTGATGCAGGGGAGGCTGATAGCAGAGCTAGGCGACTCTGTGTGGGGAGCATTAAATGTGATGCCAGAGCTTAAAGAAAAGGACGCAATTTCGGTGTATCAAGTTATGTTGGGAGATGATAGAGAGTAAACTGATGTTGAAATCGAAATAGTGTACAAACTTTATTACTCCATCATTTAATTTAGTGTACAAACTTTATTGTTCCTAAACATTTCATCTGGTTTAACAGTGGTGGTGCACGAGACTTAATTAAGGGCAATAAGTACGTATTTGAGAGAGCACTAGACGTGATTTTAAAAGAGCGATCTGCTATCGGCGTTGGGAAATTTAAGCAGGTCCGCTTTTAATAGCGGTCTACCAGTAATAGTCGGTGCTCTATTTACGGTTGAATTCAAAGAATTCTTCAACGTACTGAATAAACTTAAATAACGAGATTAACCTTGTTATTCTTAGCGTGTTCAAGTCACGCCTTAATTGTTAATTATGTTTGGGCTGAGGCGCGGTTGTATCACCTTGACTACCTTGAGCTCAGGCTTTTCGGACGTTCTTCCACCGGATTATAAGAGTTAGCGACCATTCATGAGCCTTAACTTAAAGTACTATCAAGCAATAGACCAAACGATTTCAAACGCCTCCCCTCTCGTTATTATTCATTTGACCAAAGCCAAGCCTATTGGCCTACAAAAAAAAGAAATGAGTTTTTGGTAGAGTTCATCAAGCCAAAGATAAAACAGCCTCAATATTCTAAATGTAAGAAAGAGCTGAAGACCATGCTGAGTATAGGCAGGAATGCCAAGGGCCACCTAGAGGAAAATTTATGGCAAATGAACGAAATTAACCTCAATTATCAAGCCAAATTCACTCATTAGGATGAGCTCTACATCATGTTGACCGCTCTCTTTGAACAGCAGTGTTTTGCCTCAATGTTAGAAAATGAAACCTTTTTCTAAGAAGGTTAAAACTCATCGATTAAATACGTTGATTGATAAAGTCCAAGGTACAGGAACCTATCGAGTGGAAGTGGGTCATATTGATGATCAGGAAGTTATTCATCTGCTACTGCATAGGACTGAAAAGCAAATGCTAGTCGATCTGTTGAAAGTTCGGAAATGTCTTGCTGCTCGATTGTTGGTTTATGTCAGTTCTAATAGCGATCCTGATATGAGTGTGGTGATGAAAGCGGTGGAGGGGGGCTGTTGGATGAATGCATGATTCATTCCCTAGGAAACTATACTTATGCTGCAAAGGTATTGGGACTCGATCGTGGCACAGTAAAAAGGAGGTATGAACGCTTTCTCAAAGAGAAAGGTGAGATGAATTGTATAAGGACATAGGTCATGGTTCATTTTCTGGTCGTTATCACTTGATTTTTATCACGTGTGCTTCGTTTTATCTCTAATAGAGTGGTTCTGTTGTTGATGCTTCTTCACTGGGACGTTCTCGCTCCGCTCGGTTTATTCCTTCGTTTTGCTCCTCTGTCGACAACTTGAGTTGCTTTATCGAGCCTGCTCGATGAGCTTCTACGTTCCTGAGAACAATCACCCAAGGCACTTCTCTCTTCGTTCGAGGCACCTCGTCCTCTCTCCTCGTTGATCTCTCTGTCTTTGAATAAGTTCGAATAAGGGCTTGTTTTCTTATGCGCCGATTTCTTTCACTCGCTTCATTTTTGGGTTCGCAGGCTGTTAACCGTCTCTCCCCACAACCTGTTTTTCAAGGGAGGCTTTGCCGCTGTGCGCCCTTGCAAAGCAGAACGATGTTGAGAGAGCGGACAGCCAAGCGGCTCCGAAAAGTGATACTCAAACAGAAAGGAAATTCTCATGGCGCAACAAAACTCAATCCCAACTCTCTCTAATTCAAATTCATCGACCAGCGTTTCGCCGCTGGGGCACGAAAGCTCACCAAAAAATGATATCTCTAGTCCTTTGGCGGTATTGAAGTTGCGCTCTCAAGTCAAAAAGTGTCGTGATGAGGCGAAAAAAAAGTCTGATTGGGTTTCCAAAATCCAGCGTTTGAAAATGTTCAGTCGTCGTCAATCGCCCGAGCAGCAGGCTGATATCGCAGCGTTAAAAGACCAAGGGTTCGTTGAAGCTATCAAGCAGCAGTTTCCGCTATTGGGGTCGCGTCGTTTTGCTTTCCATGAAATCCGTGACTTTTTCATCGAATTAAATGGCGCTGGCTTTGGTGAATGGTTTCTTCACGAGCGAGCGGATCACATCATTCTGTACACCAACTACGGGTCAGTATTTCCAGCATTGCGATTTGTGACAAAGGGGGAGGGGACGTTTAAGTGCTCAGGGTTTTGTTTTGATGTGCGTTTTGGCGCTTAGGGTGTCACATTAAAATACATTATATGCTGACAGATCCAGGCCCGCGATTTGGGTTGTGTGTAGGAATGAGCCAGCGAAGAACCTGTTAGATCGAATCTGACAGAATCGAGCTAGCGCTTTTGCTAAATTAACAATTTATAAATGACCAAAAAAACCTAATGTTAGTATTGACAGGTTTCTCTTGGGATAATATTTTAAAAAAACGAACTGACAGATGAAGTTCTTAAGTTGCCCACTTCGCCTTCTTAGGGAAGCTAGGGCAATTGTAATCAAGGAACGTTGACGTTGTAGTATGCGACATTAGCGAGTTCCTTAAACCTGTTAACACCTGGAACATATGTCTTACGGCGCCTACGTGGTGCAATAGAGTCTGTCTCCGGTCTTGGTGTACTAAACACTAAGAACTATTGCTTATTTATGAGGATAGTATTATGCGTAATGTAGATTTTTCTCCGCTATACCGTCATGCCATTGGTTTTGAACGTCTATTTAACCTAGCGGAGAGTAGCACGAATAAGCCATCTTGTAATGGCTACCCTCCATACAACATCGAGCAGAAAGACGAAAACAACTATCGTATTACGATGGCTGTAGCTGGTTTTTCTGAAGATGCACTAACTCTTACCCAGAACGAAAATATGTTAATCGTTTCCGGTGAAGTTCAGCCTGTAGAAACTAAACCTAATTACCTTTATCAAGGGATCGCAGAGCGTAACTTTGAACGTAAATTCCAGATGGCTGACTACGTAACCGTTAAAGCAGCGAGTATGGGAAATGGTTTGCTGCACGTAGACCTCGTCCGTGAAGTCCCAGAAGCAATGCAACCCCGTCAGATCTCAATCCACAAATAATGACTGGGGAAACAGGATCGGATAAGGTGATTTTAGTATTCGATTTTACTAACCTTGTCTAAAAATATTGCTGTTTATCACCACTAGAGTGCAAGACTTAAACGCTTGTACTCATATAGAAGAATAGAATTACATATTTTGCATTAGAAAAAATAATTTTAATAAGAGAGGTCTTATTATGAGTAAAATTATCGGTATTGACTTAGGGACAACAAATTCATGTGTTGCCGTACTTGACGGCGACAAACCTCGCGTACTAGAAAATACTGAAGGCGAACGCACAACAGCCTCGGTAATCGCATACACTGAAGGTGAGACGCTAGTTGGTCAACCTGCGAAGCGTCAAGCGGTTACTAACCCTCAAAACACCCTATTCGCTATCAAGCGTCTAATCGGTCGTCGTTTTGAAGATGAAGAAGTTCAACGCGATATCGAAATCATGCCTTTCAACATTGTTAAGGCTGACAACGGTGATGCCTGGGTTGAAGCGCAAGGCCAAAAAATGGCTGCTCCTCAAGTATCTGCTGAAGTTCTTAAGAAAATGAAGAAAACAGCTGAAGACTTCCTAGGCGAAGAAGTAACTGGCGCAGTTGTTACTGTTCCTGCTTACTTCAACGATGCTCAGCGTCAAGCAACGAAAGATGCTGGTCGTATCGCAGGCCTAGATGTTAAACGGATCATCAACGAACCAACTGCTGCTGCTCTAGCTTACGGTCTAGACAAGCAAGGTGGTGATCGCACTATCGCTGTATACGACCTTGGTGGTGGTACATTCGATATCTCTATCATCGAAATTGATGAAGTAGAAGGTGAGAAAACTTTCGAAGTTCTTTCAACTAACGGTGATACTCACCTTGGTGGTGAAGATTTCGATAACCGCATGATTAACTACCTAGTAGATGAGTTCAAAAAAGAGCAAGGTATCGACCTTAAAACTGATCCACTAGCAATGCAGCGTGTTAAAGAAGCAGCAGAAAAGGCGAAAATCGAGCTTTCTTCTACTACTCAAACTGACGTAAACCTACCTTACGTTACGGCTGATGCGAATGGCCCTAAGCACATGAACATCAAAGTGACTCGAGCGAAGCTTGAGTCTCTAGTTGAAGACCTAGTTCAACGTTCTCTTGAGCCACTAAAAGTAGCTCTTGCAGATGCTGCCCTATCTGTAGGCGAAATCACTGACGTTATCTTAGTGGGTGGTCAAACTCGTATGCCTATGGTTCAAGCTAAAGTAACTGAATTCTTCGGTAAAGAGCCACGTAAAGATGTGAACCCTGACGAAGCTGTTGCAATGGGTGCTGCTGTTCAAGGTGCAGTGCTAGCTGGTGACGTTAAAGATGTTTTACTACTTGACGTTACTCCTCTCTCTTTCGGTATCGAAACGATGGGCGGGGTAATGGCTAAGCTTATCGAGAAAAACACAACTATCCCGACTAAAGCGGTGCAAGTGTTCTCTACAGCTGAAGACAACCAAAGCGCAGTAACTATCCACGTTCTTCAAGGTGAACGAAAGCAAGCGACTTACAACAAGTCTCTTGGTCAGTTCAACCTAGAAGGTATCCAACCAGCTCCACGTGGCATGCCACAAATCGAAGTAACATTCGACCTAGACGCGGATGGGATCCTGAACGTATCTGCTAAAGATAAAGCAACAGGTAAAGAGCAAAAGATCACGATACAAGCATCAGGTGGTTTGTCTGAGGAAGAGATCGAAGCAATGGTACAAGAGGCAGAAGCTAACAAAGAAACGGACAAGAAGTTCGAAGAGCTAGTCATTGCACGTAACCAAGCTGACCAAATGATTCACGGTACTAAGAAGCAAGTAGAAGAAGCGGGTGAAGCTCTACCTGCAGACGAGAAAGTTAAAATCGAAGCGGTTATCGAAGCTCTAGAATTAGCTAAGTCTGGTGACGAAAAAGAAGTGATCGACGCTAAAGTTCAAGAACTTATGCAAGCAGCTCAAAAGCTAATGGAAATTACTCAACAGAAAGCACAAGCACAGCAAGCTGATGAACAACCTAAGCAGGACGACGATGTTGTTGATGCTGAGTTTGAAGAAATGAAGTAACGCCACTGACGGATAATTGCTTTCGAGCTGTTAAACGTTGAGTTATGTATCATGGAGACGTGAACTTATTGGTATTCAGGGCGTAAGAGGTCACTCATACGCCCTTTTTTGTTTGAATGAGAAATTGAGTGAGTTTTTAGCATGTCAAAACGAGATTATTACAGCGTGCTAGGTGTATCTAAGGGAGCCTCGGAGAAAGAGATTAAAAAAGCCTACAAGAAGTTGGCGGTGAAGTATCACCCCGATAAAAATCCCGGAGATGCGACAGCAGAAGCGAATTTCAAAGAAGTAAAAGATGCTTATGAAATTTTAACAGACAAAGAAAAGCGCATTCAGTATGACCAATTTTGTCATACTGAATCTGAGAATCGTGGTTTTGGTGGTCACAGTGGGTTCGAAGACTTCTTTAGTGATGCCTTCCGCCAACGTGGCGGCTTTGGTGGAGGGTTTGAGGATCTCTTCTCACAAACTCGTGGTGGACACGGGCGCCCACGCGGACAAAAAGGTCAAGATCACCAATATACGCTTACTGTAGACTTTATTGATGTGGTTCAAGGGGCTGAAAAAACGGTCGAATTGCTAATCAATGGTAAACAGAAAAAAATCAAAGTTAAGATCCCTTCGGGTATTAAAGATGGTGAAAAGATACGTTACTCCGGTAAAGGTGGTTTAGGCGTTAATGGTGGTCCTTCGGGGGATTTATTATTCATTATTGAAACCAGACCACATGGGTTTCTAGACCGCGATGGTAATGACATTATTTGTCACACCAAAGTTGATATGGTTACTGCGGCTTTAGGGGGGGAAGTTACGGTGAATGTGTTAGACAGTCGCTTTAAACTCAAAATTCCAGCGGGTACTCAAACAGGGCGTAAATTCAAGATGACGGGGAAAGGCGTGACAAGTCGTAAAGGTGAAGCGGGCGATCTATTGGTGGAGGTTCAAGTTGAAATACCCAAAAATCTAACCGATGCACAACGTGAGTTGTTAGAACAATTTGGAGCAACGCTTTAGTCATTTAAAGTAAAATGAACAAAACCAGCTCTAGAGCCAAAGCCGTATAATGTGGGGTTGTATCGCAAAATTATGATGAAGTATAAGTGTACTGGTTTTTAGATGTAATTAGGCTGCTAGTGCGTAAAATTGCTCCCAAGCAGATAAGCCTTCAGGATTATCGAGCTGTCCGTTTTTAATTATCGACCACAGTTCCACGCCTGCCAGGGTGGAACTGGCTCTCTCATACAAATTCCCCCCTAAACACTGATGTATTTTACCTTTCACTTTCCGGTGACTTTGCTCAACTATATTGTTCAGATATTTAACTTGAAATACTTCAATCAAGTTGAGTCTCTTCTCCGTCAGCCAGAGTTGAAAATTGATGTTATGCAGCGCTAACGCGTTGGTACCACTCTTATCGATAACCACTTTTTCTGATAAACCATTATAGCCGATTGCCTTGGTAAAGAAGGCGCGAGCCGCTTTCTCATCATGGCGATCGCAGAGTAGAAAATCAATGACATGGCCGTTCGCTTCTCCCACGACACCAGGAAATGGACTGTTTGTTTGAGGATGTATGGCAGCCACTAGGGGGGCCAAGTTCTTCACTCTTGTCCCGCGCAAGTTTATTGCTTGGCTGTAACCTGCTTGGTAAACCATTTTGTGCAATGGCCTTATTCAGAAAGGCTTTGGCAGCTGCCTCATCACGGTTCGGGCTAAGGTAGTAATCGATCACGTTTCCAAATTTATCGACGGATCGATAGTGGCGTGATCTACAACAACTCTACGCTCAAGCTGTATCTCTTCAATTTCACGATAACTGAGTTTATAGGCGAGATAATAACGTACGGTTTCAAGAACAACTTCAGAAGGAAAGTGACAGCCTTACACATTAAGAATCAGTTTCATGAGTAGAAATCAAGCAAACCTTAACTTAAATCCTCAAAGTTTGCGACAGAACCTAAATTAGTCACCGTACGGTGCTTCTTTCTTGGATTGTATTATCGAGCATATGTTAAATTGACAAAATTAGGCTGGCTTTTGCGCGGTAGGGGACGACTCTAGCTACAACCGCTCGAAAGTCAGCCTCTTCTCTTTCCATACTCTAGATTTCCCTTCTGAAAGTTAATTACAGTTTTCTGTTAAATGTTAAACACTTGTGATGCGTTTTCATTTCGACTCGATTTCGCCCTCTAAGTCTCAAAACTAGAGCTTTTTGATTTCAATCTAGCTGACCGCTATCAGACTTTATTTAAAAATTGATCCTGATGCGGGATCTTTTGTTAGCATTAAAAAATCAAGAATAAAAATGGAGTCTTCTTTTATGGTGGAGACTTTACCACCTAATTTGGTGTCCGGGATCATTAGACCACTACAATTGGCTCCCCATCTAGAAATGACTAAGGTGGGAAAGCTGACTCTTTATCTTTCTCCTGATATCCCAGAGCGAAAGTTTTCAATTGATGAGTTACTTGCTGAGGTGAAGTTGTCTAAAAAGCAGACTAAATTATGGGCGGCTTATTTCCGAGATCTTGCTAGCGAGCTAGACGCTCTCATGACGAGAGTAATATCAAGTAAGCTGAAATCTTTTTGGTGCTCTCGATAGGGAAACCAAGGAATGATTAGATGAAAATAGTTAAACAATTAATCAGACAGTTATAGTCAGTTAAACATTAAGTTTATGGCGTGACTGGAAAAAATAATGGAGCTTAATTGGACCTATGCGTTTAAACTTTGAATTTGCCGTTGAATGTAAAAACTGACGCGCGATTGCTTGTCGGCTTTGCACTGTCTCTACATGCAAGCATATAGCAACCAGCACAAATCTATCTTATTGGATTTGAACTTGAATATAAATGAATGGGTGTGTACCGAGGACGGAGAGGGTGATCACGTGGTCGAGCGTTCTGAAGTTCGAGTGAAAGGGAGAAAGCCATTAGTGAACAATAATCCGTTTTTTTCGAAACTGATCTTTGTCACCCAACAATATCTCAATTGCTCTCTTAACATCACCAATGATCTCATTAAGCGAACCGTTTTAAATTTGTCAGAACCATTCACCATTTCAGCAGTCAGGCCATAGTTTGCTCTCTAGCCAGATTCTGTAAGGGCTAACAGGTTTCTGATAACATTACTCTATTCTCAACCTCTAAGTATAAATATGAGTCGTAAGCTGAAATATTTCCAAGCCTTCAATGAACTCGTGACCAACGCGCTTCTTGCTTTGTATTGTTCGATTAAAAACGATGGTGGGTACTGGACAGTAAAAAAAAGAAATGAATATTTGGTGAAGTTCATCAAACCTAAAGTTAAACAGACCCAATTTGCGAACTGTAGAAAAGAAATTAAAACGATGCTGAGTATTGGTCGACATGCCGGCGGCAACCTTGAACAAAGGTTGTGGGAGATGAATGACGTTAATTTGAGCTATCAAGCCCGTTTTTCGCAGGCTGATGAGCTTTACATCATGCTGACCGATATTTTTGAACAACACCAATTTCCCTCTATGCTAGAAAACACGAATGAAGCAATGGAAGTGGATACCCTATATATGACGCAGGAAGAAATCGAAAAAGGATTTGATGCTGAAAATATTCAAATCAAACCACTGGCAATGACCGTGAAAACTCACCGATTAAAAGCTTTGATTGATTCAGTACAAAGCAAAGGCACTTATCGCGTCGAAGTCGATTTTGTTGATGAGCATGAAGTGATTCATTTGTTGCTGCATAGGAAGGAATAGTCACTTGATAGATCAACCAAAAATTAGAGAGTTAATCCAAGCTCAGTTAGTAGAGGTAGGCTCTACAATGGCTACACATGACTTAAGCTACGTGATGAAAGTCGTTGAGGAGCTTCTTATTGACGAGACGGTTATACATACGAGAGGAAATATAACCAAAGCCGCAAGGTTCTTGGGAATGAACAGGGGAACATTGAGTGCTAAATATGAGCGGCTTCTGCAATCGAGAAGGGATTTACACCTCAATTCGTCCCGTAAGGAGATGTAGATATGGCTTTTTATAACGTTAAGCTTTCTATTGGTGATGTTATACTCAACGAGTACAGTGGCTATATGAAAGGAATGAAAGGTGTAAAAACGTCGGCGTCTAATGCCGCTCAAAATAATGAATCAATTCTTATTCAGGTATTTGATGTAGCGGGCATTCTTGTTGCCAAAAAAGTTAACGGGTCGTGGGTTAATATCAATACTTGAGATTGTTAGCGACAAGCTTATTGTATGGTCGAAGTTCATAAAAATAGACAGATATTTCTTGGCTACGATAACTTGTCGCCAGCACATACTGACCGTGTTTTTCAAGAGCTTGTGCTTTATCCGTTTTCCCCCAAACCTAGTAGCACCAGTATCTAGAACATTGATTTCTACGCTTTCCACCGTTAGCGTGTGTGTATCTTCGTGTAAATAGGAATTTGCACACATGCCCTGCCTATACTCATCGACAATAACGAGTGTGTTTTTGAGACCTGTTAACAGGTCTTTTTTGACTTTATAACCTTAAAGACTTATTGTTGGTATTGTTAAATGGTCATTAAGGATTAAGTTATGATAACTGTTCGTCCCATTCTCGCTGACAACTCAACTAGTATTAGCGAGCTGAAAAAAAACCCTATGGCAGTCATTGAACAAGCCGATGGGTTTCCCGTTGCAGTATTGAATCGCAATCAACCTGCATTTTACTGCGTTCCTGCTGATGCTTATGAAATGCTCATGGATAAACTGGAAGATATTGAGCTTACTCAGATAGTTAAAGAGCGTGAACATTCAGAAGAAATAGAGATCAGCATCGATGACTTATAAGTTAGTTTTCAAGGTTGAGGCTGAGAAAGAGTGGTACAAGTTGGATAGCACCATTAGATCTCAGTTTAAAAAGAAGCTGATTGAACGTCTAGAAAATCCATATGTGTCATCGGCAAAGTTAAGCAGCATGCAAGACTGTTACAAGATAAAACTGAGAAGTGCGGGATATCGACTTGTTTATCAGGTGAGAGATCAAGAAGTGATTGTTTCTGTAGTGGCAGTTGGTAAGCGTGAGCGTAATCAAGTTTATAAGATTGCAGCAAAGCGATTGTAGAGAGGGAAAATTCGTTGGTGATCAATAATCCGTCTTTTTCGAAACTGATCTTTGTCACCCAACAATATCTCAATTGCTCTCTTAACATGACCAAGGAGCTCATTAGGCGAACCGTTTTAAATTCGTCAGAACCATTCACCATAGAAGAGTACGTCAAGTTGGTTGAATATCTTGAGAGAAACTAAAGTGAGTCATTCAAAGAGTGTGTCATTTACCTGCTCTTAAGTGAAAGGAGCGTTTTTTCCTAACTTTTGCACTGTGGCCAACACAGTTAAATCTGTCTATTCTACTTCCATCATAGCGGCCAACACTGCTAGTCTTTCTTTTGGCTCTAACGCTTGGTAGTTTTTAGCCCATCGTTGGGCTTTTCGTTTAATGCGTAGTCGGTCGGTAAAGTTAACCCCTGCATAAGCTGACCAGTGCAAACTATCGGCTTCGTAATTCATCCACAATTTTTCTCGTCTCACACCACCCCGTGTCATCACGTTAAACTCATACGTCCGCCAGTCCGTTAATAGCGAGTCGTATAATTCGGCCGGATACCCTGAAAGCATGATTTTGACCCCGCGTTTAGATAGGAATTTGAATTGGGTTAGTCGTTCAATGTGTTGCTCTATCGTGAGTCCTTTTCGATAGCGTTTGTTTGAGGTTCTCATTTCATGTTAGGTAACAAGTCTCTCGAAACTACATTGAGGCTGATAGAGACGAATACAGTATGTATATTAGCCATTGCTGATGTGGCTTTTTGATATAGGTGAGCTTATCATATATGATAAGCTCACCTAACTATAATAATAAACGTAGGTACACAACGATGAGTTGGAACCTTCAACTTTATGATGGTGTCGAAGAAGCTATTTTAGATAGGCCGCCTAAGGTGCAAGCAAGAATGTTAAAGCTGCTTGAACTTATGGAGGGACATGGGGCAAACCTTGGAGAACCCCACACAAAATCAATGGGTGATGGACTGTTTGAGATTCGAGCGAAAGCTCAAGAGGGTATTGTATTGGTCGTGGCCTGTTCTGTTATTTAGAAGGTAAAAATATCAACGTGCTTCATGCTTTTGTTAAAAAGAGCCAGAAAACACCTAAGAAAGACATAACTTTAGCCAAAGTAAGAATGAAAGAGGTTAAAAAATGAGTAGCTTACAATCTCTAAAGAAAAAAGCGTTATCGAACCCCAAAGTGAAAGCAGAGTATGACGCGCTTGAGCCAGAGTTTAAGTTTATCAATACTCTCCTTTCTATGCGTGAGTCTTCGGGGCTAACCCAGCAAGAAGTAGCAGAGCGCATGGGTACTAAAGAATCTAATGTTTCTAGGCTCGAAAAGGGAACAGGAAACCCCACTATTAAAACATTAATGAAATACGCTAAGGCGTGTGGTTGCCAATTAGACTTTGGCTTCACACACGCTTAGACGTTATATCAAATCTCGGTTCTGTCGCAAACTTTGAGCCTTTAAGTTAAGATTTGCTTAATTTCTATTCATGATACTGATTCTTAATGTTTAAAGGCTGCCACTTTCCCTCTGAAGTTCTTCTCGAAACCGTACGTTATTATCTCGCCTATAAACTCAGTTATCGTGAAATTGAAGAGATACAATTAGAGCGCGGAGTCGTTGTGGATCACGCTACTATTAATCGTTGGGTTATCAAATTTACACCAGTATTGGAGCATAGAGGGAGGCGTAGAAAGAAGCCGGTGTCTGACTCGTGGCGTATGGGTGAAGCAGAAAACACGTCAAGCACTAGGTTGGAAGTCAATGGAAGGAGCCTTGGCAAGTTTGCATGGACGAGAAGTGTGGACGATGTATAAACAAGAGCAGATAGATGTTGAAGGTCAGATGGCCTTTGAGAGATTCTACGCACTCGTAATATAATTGTATCTGTAGAGTTGGTCTGTCACGCCTCTAACTAGATTTGCGACAAAACCGCTAACAAATAAGGATTAAAGTGTTGCGCAGCCAACCCTAAATCCCTAGTGTTGAACAAGCCCGAAGCCACTTTATTAAGTAAAGAGGGGCATTGCGCCTTGAACTGGTCTATTCACGCTGGGCACCAAGTCAATGACTTTCCATACCTGTAGTTATTCATGAGTTGCTAATTTAGCAAAATCACTGACACAGAAATATCCAAAAACGTCACAATCTGAATTTTAACACATGGCATTTTCTAGCTCGAAAATGCCACAAAGCAAGCTAGAGTAAATACTATTTCATTGAATCTAGTAGCTTCGGAGGCTTTCCCTTCGCGAGAATGAGGAATCTAATCCATGCTTCAATTTCAGATTTTGTTCTTAGTTTATTCTCTCTTTGCCAAACTTCCTTAGTGCTCGGTACGACTATCTTTTAGTCGCTACCATCTGTCCGCTTGCCGACAGTTTTGAGGTGATTCATTAAGCTTTTTATAAATAAGTCTACTATTTGATCTACATCATATTTCAAACACTTATGTATAGCGTAGCATAAATGCTTATAAGTTATGAATATAGCAAGCATCGAATGGTAAAGACATATATTTCGATGACGCAGATGTTCTAGATATAAGAAATAGAGAGACCCGTTAATAGTGAACGACAAACAGCTCAACAATGACTATCCAGAATCAGCAAATTTAATATCAACCACCGATCCTAAAAGCTACATAACTTATGCTAACCAGGAGTTTTGCGATATAGCTGGATATGGTGAAGAAGAACTGATTGCCAACCCTCACAATTTGGTACGCCACAAAGATATGCCAAAAGCGGCATTTAGACAGATGTGGGACTATCTTCAATCTGGCAAAAGCTGGATGGGACTAGTAAAAAATCAATGTAAGGGAGAAAAGCACTATTGGGTATCTGCTTTCGTCACCCCTATCAAAGGTGTAGATGGCTCTACAATTGAGTATCAATCTGTTCGAACTAAGCCTACCGAAGCGCAGACCGATCGAGCAACCAAGCTCTATCAAAAAATAAATACTGGCGCTTATAAAGTTAAGCCAAGAGTCGCGTTTCACAATATTGCAGCTGCCTTTAGTACCATTCTCGCTCTTATTTCTATAGCATCAGCGACGATACAACCGACCATTCCTGCCTTATCGATAGCGCTTATCAGTACGATTTTAATGTCACTGGTGTTTATACAGAGACACCGCTTCAACATCGCTAAAGAGTTGGCAAAGTCGATCTATGACAACCCCCTGATGGAAATGCTATACGCAGATCACTTTGATGATTACTCGCGCCTTGAATTAGCACTAATGATGAAAAGTGCTGAACTTCGCGCGGTCTGTGCCAGAGCAACAGAAACTTCAGGTGATATCTTACTTTCTGCTGAAGACGAGCTCGGCACCATTCAATCCGTAGGACAAAGCCTCGACCGCCAATGCCATGAAACTGAACAAGTAGCTACTGCTATTGAAGAACTTAGCCATTCGATTGATGATGTGGCCAAATCAGCGGGCAATGCCTCCAAACTAGCTGAGGAAGCAGATAATGAATCAAAAGAAGGACTTCGAAGTATTAAGAGCACAATTAATGAGATCAACTCATTAACCCATGAACTGGCACAGACTCGTTCTATCATCACCCAACTTGCACAAGACAGCCAACAAATTGAAACGATTCTTAAGCTAATTACAACTATTTCAGAGCAAACCAATCTTCTTGCTCTAAATGCTGCAATTGAGGCAGCCCGTGCTGGTGAAGCTGGTCGTGGTTTCGCAGTTGTTGCCGATGAGGTACGGAACCTAGCTTCGAAAACAGGCGAGTCTGCGAATGAAATTCACTCTATGATTGCACAGCTTCAGCAAACAGCAAACCGTGCCGTTAATTCAATGGAGAAAGGTGGTGAGTTGTCAGTTCGATGCAAAGAGCAAGCAAATGAGAGTGGTAATGTCTTACAAGCTATTTCTGATAAGCTAAACATGGTTTCAGACAGTAGCATGCAAATCGCCACAGCGGTTGACCAACAAGCGATAGTAACTCAGGAAGTAAATCGTAACGTTTCAAACATCAAAGCACTAGCAAACGAAACTTCAGCGACCTCTCAAACATCAATCGAACGCACGGGCGTATTGGTTGATCGAATAAAAGCATTACAACGTTTGATGAAGCAATTTCAGTAAGTCTTAACTAAGCAAGAGCTGCAACTACCGCATGTCAGAGCGTTGTAGAGCTTTTCGTTGGCTGCTTTTAGCCATTGTTCATCGCTGGGCTAGTAACTTTATGGACATTGCTCACAATCATTTAATAACTGTTCAGTTAATCTTTATAATTTAAAGTGAACATGTACACTTGTGTATCAATATCTTTAAGTTCACTTTAAGGTTCATTCCATGAAAATTGGTTATGCTCGTGTTAGCACCCAAGACCAAACGCTCGATGTTCAACTTGAACAACTTAAACGTCTTGGTTGTGAAAAAATTTACCAAGAGCAAGCGAGCGGTAAATCCTCTGATAGAGAACAGCTTAACCTGTTGCTGGATTTTGCAAGGGAGGGAGATGTTATTCATGTTACCAAAGTCGACCGCATTGCTCGAAATACCATCGATGCTTTGCAAATTGCCGATCAACTAGCGCAAAAGAAAGCGGGTTTGGTGTTTCATGACTTGGGGGATTTAGATATCAATAGCGATGTAGGTCGAGTTATTTACACGACCATATCGGCGTTTGCTGAAATGGAAAGAAAACGAATCTTACAGCGCTGTAATGAGGGAAGGGAGCGTGCACGCTCTGAAGGTAGGCACCTCGGGCGATTTCCTGATAAGAGTCTTCATCAACGCATTCAAGACCTTACAGAGCAAGGTATGAATAAACATGCGATCAGTAAAAAGTTAGAATGCAGTCGAACTACTGTTTATAAAGTTCTAGAAGGTGTAAAGATAAATGATTGACACCTGTTACGTTACGGGTTACATTGTAAAGGTTGCAAATACCGACCTCTATGTGAACTGCGTAGGCAAAATATATTCAATAGCTAGGTACGAGTTCTTTGATAACAAAAAAAATTAAAAAGGAATATCAAATGGATATCATTAGCTTAATGAAAATATTTAACAACTGCCTATGGAGGATCTCATTTTGGCTATCAAAAATTTTTCGCATAAAGGGCTTAAGCAATTTTACTATGACGGAAACGAAAGTGGCTTAAACCCAAATCACATCGATAGCATTGCGTTTATACTGGATGCTGTCGATGCTTCACACCACCCTAAAGATCTGAAAGCAATTTATAGAGATAAATTTTCTGAAAAGAAAGGTTCTGGTAAAGGGGTTTACAGTATAAAAGTTAATGGAAATTGGCGAATAACTTTTCAAATACAAGATGAAGGCGCTGAATTTCTTGATTATATCGATTATCACGGGAAAAAAATAAAAGCCCGATAGCTGCCTAATAAAAGATTAGGTTACGGGTCACGATATATGTGACCTTAGTCTATCTCGTTACATACAAGGTAGGCTTTAGGAGAGTAGAAATGAGAATGACGAGAAAACCATCACATCCAGGTAAGTTTTTTAAACACACTATTTTGGATGAAAGAGGAATATCAATTACCGAAGCAGCAGTGAACTTAGGTGTAACAAGAAAAGCACTAAGTGAATTTGTTAACGGTAAAGCCAAATGCTCACATGCAATGGCTAGACGCCTAGCAGAAACGACCGGAACTGGCGTTGGCATTTGGATTATGATGCAAGCTAAATTAGATACTTGGGAAGCTGAAAGCATGGAAATAGAAACACCAATTATCCCATTTAAAACACAAGCTTAATTGTTAATGAGAAAAATATAAAGAACACCAAATAGTAAAAGTAGAATCCCAATAAAAACGGCTCTCAATAAGGAGTCGTTTTTGTGTTTAATGCACAATATGTTATAGCCAACTTTTGAGTGGTTTTTGCACACTTCCTTTCTCTAATAGCTACGAGATCGCAAAAATCACTCACTTTCTTCTTCTAAATCCCTCTGAAGGACGGCATCTTGGCCGATTTCCTAATAAGACGCTTCATACGCGTACTCAAGAGCTTGCAGACCGAGGAATGAACAAGCATGCGATCAGTAAAGAGTTAGAGTGCAGTAGGACTACGGTCTATAAGGTTTTAGGAAAAAATATCTCTCTTTAGAATCGCGAATAAAGCTGTTCTTTAAATGAGTAAAGAGCTGACTGACGTTGCTTCGTTCTGTCGGCTTCATACTGACTCTACATGCAAGCATATAGCAGCCAGCACGAACCTACCCTTGATAAAATAAATAAATTTTCAGAATTTTAATTTAATTATTGTTGCAATGATTAAGAGGCAGAGAGAATGAAAAAAGCAATAATGAGCCAAGTTCAGAAAGAGGTCTTAAGATGTTTGGCCAAGGCGTTCATCAAAGGAGTAAAATAAGGTAAGTCAACCGTCATCAACCTGGCCGTCAATCAAGTGCTTGGGAGAGATATTCACCCGAACAACTTCCGAGTTTCATGTAAAGCTCTTGAAGAGTGTGGACTGGTCATGCGCAAAAAAGTGGAGCTAGATTGGTACATCAATATAACGCCAGAGGGGTTTGATAAGGCACTCACCTGGCTTGATTAAACGATGCTTCTGAAACTCATTTTTGGACAGAAGCTTGTTAATGCCTTTGCTAAGTTAGCGAGTCATGAATAAATGCAAGTGTAAAAGTCCCTTAACTCATTGCATTGTATTGATTGGAAAGGTCAGATACTGGGTGCTCCCAATTGATGAACAATTCCAAATCATCGCAGGGAGCAACCGTAATACCCTTAAATTATGTATGAAGAGGTGCTAACTGATAGCTCTGGCTAAGAACAGCTAAAAGCACTGTTCTTAGTTGAATTACTTGAAGTAATAAGAAAACACGAGTTCGAGGGTATCAACATCACCTGCTAAATGATGCCATTGTAGATCTGACTTAATTTGACCAAAGTCCAATACATTCACGCCGACGCCTATGTTGGGGTGAACATTATCCTCCACCTCGAAATCTTCCGCGTGGTTCGAACTTGCATCAAGATAACCTAAGCCCAAACTGAAGTACGGGGCGAATTTATCGCCCCAAAGCTGCGTAACTCGATAAACAAAGTTAAAGCTGTAATGTTGGTAATCGACCGTCATATCATTATATTGCGTATGTTCTGCTTTCAAATCGACACTATTTAGCCAACGATAAGTAAACTGGATACTCGCGTTATTATCAAATTGGTACCCTAAGCTACTTCCGAAAGAAAACTGACTGTTACTTTCCTGACTCCACGCGTTGTGGTCAGTATCTGGCTCTAACCATGAAATCCCAGGATTAGCTGTTACATATATTCCGTTATTCTCTTCTGCAGAATGAGCGAAAGGAGAAACACTTAACAATAGTGGGACGACCACTTTAACGGCAAGTGACTTTTGATGTCTAAACAGTGCGAGTATCGTCAATAGCAGCGTGCTTAAGAACCCTATAGAACCACCACTGCTGGTTCCCGCGATAACCTTCCCCCCATAAGGAACACCGGCTTGAATATGAAGATTAACGGTAGCAGGGTAACTATGTCTTGTTCCAATATCTGTAACATCATATTCAAAGCTATCATCGCCTATAAAACCAGCGTCAGGCGTGTAAATGAATTCACCAGTCTCCTTAAGTGTTACCGACCCATGCATTGGTTGTTTATAGATTCGCGCAGTTAAATCTGCATAAAAAGGAGCTTGTGTATTTGCATCATCTGTATCGTTAAGCAACACACCTGGTGCAACAATGGTATCAATACTGTCTGCGTAAAGTGAGTAGCTATCATTATTAGCAACTGGCGCAGCATTGTTAGGGATAAGAGTCCAACCTGTGGAGAGAATTGTTATTGATACTTTTGCTTGGCTCGTATTGATTGAATAATAAAATTCATCATTGCCATAATAATCAGCATCAGGTTGATACTCAAAACTGCCGTCTGCATTCAATGTGACACTTCCATACAAAGCATCTTGGTCTAATGTAGCGGCTGCTGAATTTTCATTGGTATCATTTTTAAGCACTCCATCTTGGCTAGATACAATCAACTTAGTATCTTGATCAACCTCATAGCTATCTGGGTGAGCATAAAGAGATTCATGTTTTTCGAATGCGCCAATGTCGATACTCAACCCCTGTGGGCGGGTTTGCTTGAGGTAATCTGATATGATTGAGCTTCCATCGGCATATAGCGCTTTAGCGTCGTCGCCTTTATCAACAAGCGCTATTGAAAGCGTGTTTGGAACGAAACAATTAGTTGTAACGCACCCTGCAAGTGACAGGCCAGTATTAGGGGTGTCATCGACACCAGGTGTCGAAATAAAGTTATTGTTGTTCTCTGATAATGGGTAAATAGTTGTATCGTCCCAATCAGTTGGATAAATTGCAGAGCCAACATTATTTGCACCATCGATTATAACGAGTAGATTGTTATTGGCTATAAGCTGAGCACTATTGATTAACTCTATATGGGTCGCTTTGTAAGTAGCAGGGTCTACATTTTTAGTAATAGTCGGGTAATACAGCGTACTATTGGTTAGCGTCAATTTTCCTTTATTGACATAGATTGGCCAACCTCTATTAGCATCCCTTCCATCAAATAAAGTATTTATAATTTGTGCATCAGCTTCATTAAATCTAAAAGTAGAATTAAATAAGCCTTTAAATATACTATCTTTGATGACTGCCGTTGTGCTGCTGCCTGAACTATCTTGACTAACTTGAATAACATGACTGGCTGTGCTTTCAACCAATGGTCCATTAGATTCAAAAGCCGTATTTTCAATAAAAACATCACTATTAAAAATAAGGGTAGGTGCTGATCTTGGACCAAGATTTTCGAATATAAATGAATCTTTTATTGTAACCAAGCCATCTTGAGTAGACATGATGGATGCCTCTCCTTGCCTAGGCACTATCCTATATAGGATAACGTTATTGAGTGTTACATTAGCGTTATCGGAAAAGATAAAACCTGACATGTGTTCTGCCCACACATTTTCAATGGTGGCATCGATGGTGCGCCCTGCGGTATTTCGAGGATTAATGTCAAATAAAAGACCAGATGATCTTAGAATCAGATTGTTAGGATCATTCGGATAACCAGTATTAAATGAGCCAGTATCAGAAACCCAGCGTTGATGGTCATTAATGTGGACATAATCATCGCCTAATCCTCGAATGATAATATCATCAGTAATTGTCATTCGGTTGTCGGTTTGACCTGAAGGGACTTCACCCAAATTAGGCGAGATAGGTGCTTGTGCATTATATGAAGCCGGTATTTCGATAGTATCTAAACCAGGATTAGCATTGGCCTTTTCGATGAAATCTCGAAGTGAGCCTATGCCTTGATCACTACTTGTTGTTACCGTATAAGTGGCAGATTGTACGCTCAAAGAGCTAAAAAGTAGTCCAAATAAAATTATTGACTTTGGAGTCATATTACCATCCTTGATATCCATGAAAAAACTAAGCCCAGATTTTTTTAAGTTACTTGTAACCAACAACTTAGCTCATATATAAGAATATCACAACTCTCCCTAAGTAATGACTTTTGGAGATGTGTATACTTGGGTGCGGACGGGAGTTTTTTCAAAGTAATGTGTTTGCTTTACACATTAGCTAGTTCTATTACGATCTAGATGGGTTCTAGAACGTTTTGGGGCATTTCTGAGGTAGAATGTACCACGGGTAAAAATTCAGCCTGTGAAGGTTTTGGACAATTATCATTTGAAGAAAATGCTCTAATCGCTGTTATCACCAAGCGACTTTGTCGTTTTTAAGAGCAAAAACGCCTCACATCTGAGGCGTTTCACAGTTAATATATAAACTGAGGATTTATTTGAGTTTTATATGTTTGTTGGTCTATCAGTAATTCTTCACCTTAAATGTAAGGCTGAGTATTGTTGGCATTTTGAACGTCTTATTTTTGTGATAATTGCGGGGAACCCCCCCCCTTTTTTTTTATTTAGCAATTCACTACCTTAAAAACTATGGTGGACTTGGGCGTTACCCTTTGGGCAAGGCTTTTTGCTTGTATCTTTCACCTATGGCCTAAGAGTGGCATCACCCTGATGAGTCACTGCGTGCCGCCTCAGAATGTGCCTCTCTACAGTCCCTATCTAAAAGGATATCGCTGCAATCCTGAACGCCAGCGCCTCGTCATTCTTCCTCGTTGCCGTTCGTCGTACCTTCTCACTCCTTTCACTGACATCCATTAAGTTCGAGTAAGGGCTTGTTGCCTTATGTGCCGGTTTTCCTTTCGACTCGCATCATTTGATGGGGCTCGCAGACTGTTGACCCTCCTAAATCAGAACCTTCTCTGCAAGGGTGAATGAACGCTTCGCGCCCCTGCAGAGAAGAACCCTGTTTGAGGTAGGGGCAGCCAAGCGGCTCCATAAAGTGATACTCAAACAGAAAGGAAACTCCTCATGGCACAACGACACTCAAGCCCAACTCTCTCTAAACCGATGTTCAGCGACCAGCGTTTCGCCGCTGGGCACGAAAGCTCACCAAAAAATGA